>VBKQ01000530.1 GCA_005879505.1 Deltaproteobacteria bacterium | reverse complement strand
TGCGCGTCATCATCGATCGTTTCCAGTCCCGTCCGCCTCGACTCCGTCAGTGCAAGAAGACGCGAACGTAAAGGCCGATGAACGCCGTTGCCGCGCAAGCGCTCACCAGCAGCGCCCGGCTCGCCAGGATGCGGCCGCCGGCATCGTCCTGAATTGCCGCGTTCGCGTCGGCCGCGGAGCCCAGGATCTTCCGGGCGCGCTCCGCATCCTTCGAGGCGACCGAGAGACGCACGCCACCTGTCGCCTGGCTGAGCGTCCACACCAGCGTCACCATGTGTTCGTTGGCCAGAAAGGTTTCGATGCCCTCCTGCTCGAGCGCACCGCGCGCGACGGCCGCCTCGTCCATGCCGGTGAACGCGCCGACGACGACCAGTGCGTCTCGCTCCTCCACGCATCGAGCGTATCACGCGCTTGAGTGCCCCGAGCCAATGGATCCCGCTATGCGTGGAATCGGCGCCGGGCATCGAGCGGCCTGCGGCTGGCTCATCGACCGGTTCGGTCTCCGCTGGCAAATCGTTCCCGCCATCCTGGACGAGCTGATGCGCGATAAGGACCCTGCCCGGTCGAAGAGGGTGACGGATGCGCTCTTGCGGATGGTGAAGCTGGACATTGCAGCCCTCGAGAAGGCCTACCGGTCGTGAGCGCCAGGCGCAGGTGAGAACTGGGTCCGCGCTCAGGGCTTCCCGTTGAAACCCTCATCCACGGACGCAAGCTGGCGAACGTCATCAGGCTCCTCCTGAGCTTGACCCGTCAAGCTCACCCAACCGGACATTTCTACTTGGCTGGAAAGCGGACATCTCTACTTGGGTTTGACATTCCCCCTGTCCTTCCCCCTGTGGATAAGTTGCGGCGAAAGTTCTGGGAGTCGGCCGGACGCAGTCCGGCGGATGGGGATACAATGAAGTCAAAGCTTTTTATGGCGGCGGTCGCCCTGGCCCTTCCGGTTGCCGCTCGCGCGGGAGATACCGGCCCCGAGCTCGCTTTCCGGACGGGCTTCAGCTTCCCGTTCGGGCATTTCACCGGGGCGCCCCCAGGGTCGTCTCCCGTCGCGGTCTCCGACTTCTTCCACGGATTCGTGCCCCTCGGGGTCGAGGCCGGGTTTCGGTTCACCCCCGACGTGTACGCAGGCCTGGTCTTCCAATATGCCATTGGCCTGTGGAACGGATGCCCGAGCAACATGAGTTGCTCAGGGCACGACGTGGGACTCGGGTTCGACGTGCGCTACCATCCGCTCCCCGGCAGGCAAGTCGATCCCTGGTTCGGCATCGGGGCCGGTTACGAATGGATCAGTTTTGCCCAATCGCAGCCAGGGTTCTCGTCCGACACGGGACTGAACGGCTTCGAGCTCCTGCACCTGGATGTGGGGGCAGACCTGGTGGCTTCGCCAAACCTGCGGGTTGGTTCCTTTCTCGAGTTCAAGCTAGGTCGATACAGGAACCTGGACGCCGCGTCCGGAGGATCTTCCACCTCCACTGGGATCACGAACAAGACGCTGCACGAATTCCTCACCCTGGGGTTCCGGTTCAGCTTCCTCCCGTAGCGCGCTTCAGCTTCATCCCCGGGGTGCGAAAGGTCGCGCGGCGGATCCATCGCTCCGCGGCAGGCGCGACGGCCACCGACGCCATTTGGATACAGCACGTGGAACGAAGGGCTCTACCACCCACGGCAAGCGCTGGACCACACCGTACTCGTGCGGTACTACTTCTCTCAAGGGTTCTAGTCAGAGACTTAAGACTCGGGTGAATCTGGCTTGAACGCTTGGTCGTCACCGACAGGGTGCTGCTGTGGAAAAGACGCTCTCCGTCTCCCTCGTCGTGGACCACACTCGCTGACGGCAGCTTGCCGCACAACCATCACAAACCCCAGCTTGCGGGCTACGAACTAGGAGGTTCGCAATGAAGATCATCGTTATCGGCGGCACCGGCCTGATCGGCTCGAAGACTGTCCCCATTCTGCGCCAGGGCGGCCACGAGGTCGTCGCCGCCTCACCCAATACCGGCGTCAACACCATCACCGGCAAGGGCCTCAAAGAGGCCATGGCCGGCACGCAGGTGGTGATCGACCTCGCCAACTCGCCCTCATTTGAAGACAAGGCGGTGCTGGAATTCTTC
>VBKQ01000161.1 GCA_005879505.1 Deltaproteobacteria bacterium | reverse complement strand
ATCGATGGCGGAGGCGAGCAGCGCCGCGCGGACCACGCCGATCAGCCTGCCCTTCCCGTCCTCCACCGCCTTCTGCACGGAGACCACCACGCGGCGGCGCTCCGCGGGAATCCCCTGGTCGAGCTGCGACCATGCCAGATCCGTCCAGATCGGCGCGCCGGCTACGTCGCGCGAGGCGGCGGACATGAACGTGAGGTGCCTGGTCGGGTCCGGCGCACCACCTTCCTTCACCCACGCACCATCCGTAAGTGCGCCACCCATCTGACGCTGGCGGACCTCCGAGCTACCGGGCTCGATCCTTCGCGTCAGTACCGGAGAGTCGCCGCGCAAGCCGGAGCGGAAGACCGAGAGCTGCCAGCGTCCGGCCGGCGCGAGAATCGGGTTGCCCTCGGCGTCGTATCCGGTGCGGTGCGCGTGGATGAGCGTCACCTCGGCGAGGGCCGGGTTGCGCACCACCTGCCGGAACAACGCCGCCTCTACGCTCGCCAGATCGTGCGGCCGCACGACTCCGAGCATGATCTCGCGCTCCAGGTCGGAGATCGCGCTGGAAGCGCCGTCGAGCTCGGCGCGCACCTGCGCCTCCACGCGCCGCGCCGCGGCATCGCGCAGCTTCTCCGCACTGGCGAGGATGGACCGTCTGGAGCTTTCGAGCACAACGGCGGCCAGCGCCGCGAGCAGCATCCCGATCAGCGCGAGCGCCGCGACGAACGCTCCCAACAGGGTCACGCGCGGCGCAGGCACCTGTCAGCCGCCGGACGCGAGCTCTGGAGGAAGGGTCATGCCACCGTCGACGTACATGCTCGTGCCCGTAATGTAGTCCGATTCATCGGAAGCCAAAAATACCTCTCCACGTACGCTCCAAGGCTGGGCGGCGTTACTGGCCGTAACCGAAGCGCTCCACCCGCGGTACTCTGCGTAACGGAATCGCCCGCCGGGGGCGTCTCCTCAACTCTCCGGAGCAAACCGATGAACCTCATCTCGCGCCTGCAGACCCGCATTCTCTCCATCGCCGAGCGCCTCTCCTTTCTCGGTCCCACGCTGGCGCGCCTGACGCTCGGTGTCGTGTTCATCGGTACGGGATGGGGCAAACTGCACGGCCTCGACAAGGTGACCGACTTCTTCACCGAGCTGGGCATTCCCGCGCCGGGATTCAACGCGGTCCTGGTTGCATCGGCCGAGCTCATCTGCGGCGCGCTGCTCCTCGTCGGGCTCCTCAGCCGGCTGGCGGCGATCCCGCTGATCGCTGTGATGACCGTCGCCATCCTCATCGCGAAGTTCGAGAACCTGCACGGGATCAGTGATTTGCTCGGATTCGAGGAGTGGACTTATATCGTCCTGGCGCTCTGGATCGCAGTGGCCGGCCCAGGACCGCTCTCCCTCGACCGGCTGATGCAGCACTGGCTCCGCCGCCCGCGCCACGCTCCAGAAGGGAACCCGCGCGCGGCAACCGTGTAGGGCGGATCGGAGCCACCGGGCTCCGCAAGCGGACTGGAGGAGGACCATGCCGACGCGCGAGGAGCAGAGACTTCTGCAGTCGCGCGATCGCACCGACCACTGGAAGCGCTGGGGACCGTACCTGAGCGAACGAGCCTGGGGCACCGTCCGCGAGGATTACAGTCCTGGAGGCACCGCCTGGGACTACCTGCCGCACGATCACGCCCGTTCGCGCGCGTATCGCTGGAACGAGGACGGCATCGCCGGGATCTCGGACCGCCACCAGACTCTCTGCTTCGCCCTCGCTCTCTGGAACCGCCGGGACCCGATCCTGAAGGAGCGGATCTTCGGGCTCACCGGCCAGGAAGGAAATCACGGCGAGGACGTGAAGGAGCTTTACTACTACCTCGATTCGACGCCGACGCACTCGTACATGAAGTACCTGTACAAGTATCCACAGGCGGAGTTCCCGTACGCGCAGCTCCTCGAGGAGAACCGCCGGCGCGGCCGTGCAGGCCGCGAGTACGAGCTGATCGACACCGGCGTTTTCGAGCAGGACCGGTACTTCGACGTCTTCGTCGAGTACGCCAAGGCGGACGTGGAAGATCTCTGCATCCGCATCGAGGTGGCGAACCGCGGGCCCGAAGCTGCGGCGATCGACGTGCTGCCCACCCTCTGGTTTCGCAATACCTGGAGCTGGGGTCGGGAGCAGCGCCGCCCTTCGCTGCGCGCCAGGGGTCGGTCCTCCGTGGACGCCAGCGACTACCACCTGATCTGGGAAGGCGCACCCGAGTTGCTCTTCTGCGACAACGAGACGAACTCGCAGCGGCTCTTCGGAGTGGCCGGCCCGCGCTATCCCAAGGACGGCATCAACGACTACGTGATTCACGGCGCGCAGACCGTGAATCCGGACCGCACCGGCACCAAGTGCGCCGCGCGGTACGAGTTGACGATCCCCGCGCGAAGCAGCGCGGTCGTGCGGCTCCGCCTGTGGCGCGGCAGCAGGGCGCAGCGGGTCGATGCAGAGGATTCCATCCTGGCAGCGCGCAAGGCGGAAGCGGACGAGTTCTACGCCTCGGTGATCCCGACCAGTCTGTCCGCCGACGCCCGCAACGTCATGCGCCAGGCGCTCGCGGGGATGCTCTGGTCGAAGCAGTACTATCATTACGTCGTGCGCGACTGGTTGGAGGGCGATCCCGCCCAGCCGCCGCCGCCACCGGAGCGGAAAAGCGGCCGAAACAGCGACTGGGGGCACCTCTACAACGCCGACGTTCTCTCCATGCCGGACAAGTGGGAGTATCCTTGGTTCGCGGCCTGGGATCTCGCTTTCCACTGCATCCCGCTCACGCTGGTCGACAGCGACTTCGCCAAGGAGCAGCTTCTGCTGCTCCTGCGCGAGTGGTACATGCATCCGAACGGCCAGATCCCCGCCTACGAGTGGGCCTTCGGCGACGTGAATCCTCCGGTCTTCGCCTGGGCCGCCTGGCGCGTCTACAAAATCGAGAAGAAGCGGCAAGGCTCGGGCGATCTCAAGTTCCTCAAGCGCGTCTTCCACAAGCTGATGCTGAACTTCACCTGGTGGGTGAACCGCAAGGACGCGGAAGGCCGCAACGTGTTCCAGGGCGGGTTCCTCGGGTTGGACAACATCGGCGTCTTCGATCGCAGCAAACCGCTGCCGGGCGGCGGACATCTCGAGCAGTCCGACGGCACAAGCTGGATGGCGATGTACTGCTTGAACATGCTCTCCATCGCGCTCGAGCTGGCGCGCGAGGAGGAGGAGTACGAGGACGTCGCCAGCAAGTTCTGGGAGCACTTCGTCCACATCGCCCGAGCGATGAACACCATGGGGCTGTGGGACGAGCAGGACGGCTTTTATTACGACGTCCTGCACCGCGACCACGAAGAGATTCCTCTGCGGATCCGCTCGATGGTCGGCTTGATCCCCCTCTTCGGGGTGGAGCCGATCCCGGCCGACCTGATCGAGAAGTTTCCTTCGTTCGCGCGCCGGCTGGAGTGGTTCATCGACCACCGCCCTGATCTGACGGAAGGCGTCGCCTGCATGCGCACGCTCGGCGCCATGGAGCGGCGGCTCTTCTCCGTGGTCCCCCCGGACAAGCTGCGCAGGATCCTCCAGCGGCTCCTCGACGAGTCCGAGTTCCTCTCGCCGCACGGGATCCGCGCGCTCTCACGCGTGCACCGCGACCGACCGTACAGGCTGAGGGTCGACGGCGCCGAATATGGCGTGCGCTACGAGCCGGCGGAGTCTTCCAGCGGGCTCTTCGGCGGGAATTCCAACTGGCGCGGCCCGGTCTGGTTCCCGGTGAACTACCTGCTCATCGAGGCGCTGCAGAAGTTCCACCACTACCTGGGGGAGGGATTCACCGTCGACTTTCCCACTGGCTCCGGCCGGCAGCTGACGCTGGCGCAAGTGGCCGCGGAGATCTCGCGGCGGCTCTCCTCCGTCTTCCTCCGTGATCATGAGGGCCGCAGGCCGGCGTTCGGCAAGACCGAGAAGCTGCAGCGCGATCCGCACTTCCGTGACTACCTGCTCTTCCATGAGTACTTCGACGGCGACGACGGCTCGGGCGTGGGCGCGAACCACCAGACGGGCTGGACGGGACTGGTCGCGAAGCTGCTGCAGCAGAGCGGAGAGTGAGATGCGGTGAACCGGAAGATCCTGCAGGACCATGCGCTTTCGTCGCGCCTTGAATGGCTGGAGACGAACGGCGCTGGCGGCTTCGCCATGGGCACGGTGGCCGGCACCAACACGCGCCGATACCATGGGCTGCTGGTCGCCTCGCTGCGGCCCCCGGTCGGCCGCCACGTGCTGCTCTCGCGCCTGGACGAGGTGATCTCCGGCGGAGGCGTCGCAGACGTCGCGCTCGCGACCAACCAGTACCCGGGCACGCTCTCGCCGCGAGGGGATGCGCACCTGATCGAGTTCCGGCTGGATCCGTTTCCGACCTGGGTCTTCGACGTCGGCGGCGCGCACGTCGAAAAACAGCTCTTCCTCGTGCAAGGCGAGCAGACCGTCGTCGTCGTCTACCGCGCGTCGGGGCCCCGGAACATCGCCATCTCGCCGTTCGTCGCCTTCCGCGATTACCATGCGCTGGCCCGCGCAAATGCCTCGCTCGACGGCGCGCTGCGCGAGGAGCGCACCGACCGCGCCTTGGTAGTGCGCACCCGCCCGTACGCCGGCCTTCCTGAGCTGACGCTGCACACCAGCCCGGGCGCGCGCCTCGTCCGGGACAGCACCTGGTACTACTCGAACGAATACCTGGCGGAGCTCGATCGCGGGCTCGACTTCCGCGAGGACCTCTGGAAGCTCGGCACGCTGCAGCTCGAGCTCGAGCAGGGCAAGCCGGTGTTCGTCGCCGCATCGATCGGCCCGCGCCGCTTCGACGCCGCAGCGGTCGCGGATCTTGCCGCCGCCGCCCGCGAGCAGCGACGGTCGCGCAGCACCGATCCCTTCCTGGCGAGGCTCGATCTCGCCGCCGAACAGTTCGTGGTCCGGCGCTCGGACGGAACGCCGACCATCATCGCCGGCTATCCCTGGTTCACCGACTGGGGCCGCGACACCATGATCTCGCTGCCCGGTCTGATGCTCGCGCACGGCCGCCTCGGGGAGGCGCGCGAGGTGCTGCGCGGATTCCTCGCGCACGTCGACCGCGGACTGATCCCCAACGCGTTTCCCGACCGGCCCGGCGACAAGCCCGGGTACAACGCCGCGGACGCAACTCTCTGGATGTTCCAAGCCGTCCACGCCTACCTGCAGGCGAGTGGCGATGCGCGCTTCCTGCGCGAGGAGTTCCATCCGGCCGCGGAGGAGATCGTCCGCTGGCATCTCAAAGGCACGCATCACGCCATCAAGGTGGATCCCGCGGACGAGCTGCTGTCCGCCGGCGTTCCCGGCGTGCAGCTCACCTGGATGGACGCGCGCGTCGGCGACCGCGTGATCACGCCCCGGCACGGGAAGCCCGTCGAGATCAACGCGCTCTGGTACAACGCGCTGCGCCTGATGGCGCTGTGGGGCGGCGCGCTCGGTAAGGCCGAGGCCGCCGCGGAATTCGCGGCCAGGGCAGATCGCGTCCGATCCTCGTTCGAGAAGGCCTTCTGGAATCCCGAGCGCGGGCATCTGGACGACGTGGTGGGCGATCCGGCGCTGCGGCCCAACCAGCTCTTTGCGCTGTCATTGCCGTATCCACTTCTCGCTCCCGAGCAGCGCAGGTCGGTGGTGCGCGCCGTGGAGCGCAAGCTCCTCAGCCCGTTCGGTCTGCGGACGCTCGCACCCGACGAGCCCGGATACGTTCCCCAGTACCGGGGCGGGCCCGCGGAGCGCGACAGCGCATATCACCAGGGCACCATCTGGCCATGGCTGCTCGGCCCTTACATCCGGGCGTACCTCTGCGCCTTCGGCCGCTCGCCCGAGACCGTCCAGCACTGCCGCGAGCTACTCCGCCCTCTGGAGCAGCATCTGGACGATGCATGCCTCGGCAGTATCTCGGAGGTGTTCAGCGCCGAGCCGCCGTTCCAGCCGGGAGGCGCTCCAGCCCAGGCGTGGAGTGTCGCTGAGCTGATGCAGTTGCTCTCGGTCGATCTGGCCGACAACCCGCACGACAAGTCCCGCCGCGAGCGCAAGACGCCGCCGCCGAACGAGGCAGTTTCCTGAGATGACGTCGTTACGATGGATGCGCTGCGCGACGCGAAGGAGTAAGTCTCCGTCCTGCAGGCGAATCGTGCGGAGGTCTGTCATGCGCCGGCTCGCAGGTTGGTTGCCGCTCACGGCGTCGATTGCTGCCCTGGCCGCGGAAGTGTCGATCGACGAGTGGGACGTTCCGACGGAGAATTCGCGTCCGCACGATCCGGCGGTCGCACCGGATGGTGCCCTCTGGTTCACGGAGCAGAGGGCGAACAAGCTCGGCCGGCTGGACCCCCGTACCGGACAGATGAAGGAGTTCCCGCTGCCAACGCCCGGCTCCGGCCCGCACGGTCTCGTCGCCGATCGCGAGGGCAACATCTGGTTCACGGCGATCTCGAAAGGATACGTCGGGAAGCTCGATCCGAAGACCGGGAGCGTGAAGGAATATCCGACGAGGGATCGGCGGGCCCGCGATCCACATACGCCTGTCTTCGATCAGCGCGGACGCCTGTGGTTCACGCTCGAGCAGTCCAACTTCATCGGGCGCCTCGATCCGCGCAACAGCGAGATGCGGCTCGCTGAGGTTCCGACGCAGGATGCCGTGCCTTACGGGATCGCGGTGACCCCACAGGGCGTGCCTTACTTCTGCGAGTTCGGCAGCAACAAGCTTGCGAGCATCGATCCCGAAAGCATGAAGATCGCGGAATACTCCCTACCCGACGGCGCTCGACCGCGCCGTCTTGCCATCGCTCCCGACGGCACGATCTTCTACAGCGACTACGCGCGCGGCCAGCTCGGCCGATTCGATCCTGCGTCGCGAAAGGTCGAGGAGTGGCCGTCGCCAGGCGGGGCCGGCGCCAGGCCGTACGGGATCGCGGTCACGCCTGATGGGACCGTCTGGTACAGCGAGTCCGGCCTGGAGCCGAACACATTGGTGAGATTTGATCCGCGGACGAAGAAGTTCTCCAGCACGCCGATCCCTTCCGGCGGAGGCGTCGTCCGCAACATGGTCGCGACGTCCGACGGCAGGGTGTATCTGGCCGAGAGCGGCGTGAACAAGGTTGCCATCGCTCACGTCTCCATTGCCGCGCGGTGACGAGCCTCGTGATGATGCTCCTCGCGACGGTCACCGCCCTGCTCGGCGCTACGCCAGCGTCGTCCCTCGAGGCGCTTCGCAAGTCCGTCGCTTTCCAAGGCTCCCAACTCTCCCCCGACGGGAAGCAGCTCGCCTGGGTCGAGTCGGTTTCGGGACCCGAAGGGCGGCGGCGCCGCCCGGGTGACCTATTCGCCGGGGTGATACACCCGCTCGGTATGCCCCTGGAGCTGCGATGGGTAGTAGTACACCTCGCGCAGGTCGCCTGCGCTGTATCGCAGGGCCTGGTCGTTGAAGTGCTTCGACTCGACGTGGCCGCTCTCGCCACCCGCCGTCACCGCAAAGGCCCGCACGGTGTCGCCGAACTCGACGACAGCGACGAAGCTGTTGCCGCTCGTCCCGTAGTAACGCTTGGTCCCCTCGTAGCTCCGCGCCCTGAAGGAGGCGAGAGAGCCCCACCGTGCCGATGTGAAGCCCACCGGGATGCTCGGCCCAGCGTCGGTGAAGGTCTGCACGATGTCACCGGTGAGGCGCTGGAAGCGATTGATCTCCCCCCAAGGCGTGCGCCAAGTGCCGAAGTCGCTCGTCAGTCGCTCTGACGCGGCGGCGAGCGCGCGCAGCTTCACATC
>VBKQ01000160.1 GCA_005879505.1 Deltaproteobacteria bacterium | reverse complement strand
CGCGGTTCGCGCTGCGCCTCTCGGTCCTCACCGGCTGCGCGGAGTTCGCCGCCTGGGCGTGGTTTGCCCAGGCGGGCAACAAGGGCGCCGTCCTCGGCTGGGCCGCCCTCAGGCTGCTCAAGCCCGTCTGGGCCTGGATGGGGACGAGATTCCCCCGGCCAACGGTGGCATTCTTGCTGCTGCTGCTCGCTCTGTTCGGGGTCGCGGCGAGCGTGCTCACGGTGGGACAGCTCTTCACCGTGGCGCTCCTCGGGGTCGCACTGCCCGCGTTCGGCGACCTGTGCGCAAGCTGCGCCGGCGACGGCATCAGCGTGGAACGCCGCAGCGCCGCCTACGCGTGGCTCGACATGGCGCAGGGCCTGGGCGGTGCCGCCGGCGTTGCCTTGGGCGCGTCGTTCCCGCGCGTTGCCGCGGTCCTGTCGGTGGCCGCGCTTCTCGCGGGCTCGATCGGAGTCCCGGACCTGAAGGCTCGCGGCAGCCCCCGGACCAGCTGGACACCGGCCGCGTACGAGCACGTGCTCCACTCGCGCCTCGGCGCGCATCTCGTCGCGCTCGCGTTCTTCGGAGGCTTCTTCGCCTTGCAGCAGCCCTCCCGGCCGCATTCGACCTGGATGGCGCTCTTGTTTCCGCTCGCCGGCATGGTCATCGCGGCGCGCGTCGATCCCTACATGCGGAACGCCGTCCTCTTGCCCCGGGCCGCCGTGCTGGTGGCCATCGCGGGTTTGTTCCTGCCGCCGCTCCGGCTCCTCGCCCTCGGAGCGTTGTTCGCTGCGCTGCCGGCATCGGTCGCCCGCGGGGCTGGGGAGATGGAGCGGCCGCTGGCGTCGTCCCTCGCCTGGTCCGCCTTCGGCCTGGGCGCCGCGGTCGGCGCCGTGTTATGAATGAGCGCTCATTCAGCAGCGGGGAGCGCATGTTCTCGATGGATCCGCCGTTCACGCCGGAGCACCAGCTTTTCCGCCGGACGGTGCGCGACTACGTCGAACGCGAGCTCACCCCGCACGCATTGGAGTGGGACGAGGCGGGAATCTTCCCGCGCGAGATCTTTCGCGCGATGGCCGATATCGGCGCGCTCGGCATCAACTATCCCGAGAGCGCCGGCGGCGCCGGCGGCGACTACTGGTTCGTGGTGGTGCTCGCCGAGGAGTTGATCCGGTGCCAGAACTCCGGCGTCAACATGGCGCTGCTGGTGCAGTCGCAGATCGCCACGCCGATCATCGAACGGATCGGCACTCCCGAGCAGAAGAAGGAGTTCCTCGTCCCGGCGCTGGCGGGGGAGAAGATCGCGGCGCTCGGCATCTCGGAGCCGGACGCGGGGAGCGACGTCGCGAGCCTTCGCACCACCGCGCGCCGCAGCGGCGACGAGTACGTGATCAACGGCGCGAAGATGTGGATCACCAACGGGACGCGCGCCGACTTCATCACGCTCGCCGTGCGCACCGGCGGCCCGGGACACGGCGGCATCTCGCTGGTGACCTTCCCGACCGACGTGAAAGGGTTCAGCGTCTCGAAGAAGCTGGCGAAGGTGGGAAACCTCTCCTCGGATACCGCGCTGATCTTCTTCGAGGACTGCCGGATCCCGGACCGCTACCTGCTCGGCGAGGAGAACGAGGGCTTCTACCACGTGATGACCAACTTCCAGGGAGAGCGGCTGGTGGCGGCCATCGGCGCGGTCGCCGGCATGCAGCTGTTGGTGGAAGACGCGCTCCGCTACGGAAACGAGCGCACCGCCTTCGGCAAGCCGCTGGCCCGGTTCCAGGTCTGGCGCCACCGCCTCGTCGAGCACCTCACGGCCATCGAGGCGGCGCGCTGGCTCACCTACCGCGCCTGCGATCTCTTCAACCGCGAGGAGCCGGCGGTGAAGGAAATCAGCATGGCCAAGCTCTTCGCGGGAGACCTGATGCAGAAGGTCGTCTACGACTGCCAGCAACTCCACGGCGGGATGGGGTACGTGGTGGAGACGCCGGTAGCTCGCGCCTTCCGCGACGCGCGGCTGCTCACCATCGGCGGCGGCACGAGCGAGATCATGAAGGAGATCATCGCCAAGCTCGTCCCGGGATTCTGATGCGAGACGAGCAGGCTCTCGCGGCGCTGAGCTGGATGGAGCGGATCGCCTTCCGCGTGATGCGCTTCCTGAACGAGGGCTGGGGCAGGCGGCCGGCGCGGATCTGGCAGCTGGGAGTGGTCACACCGCTGGTCGGGTGGCTGCTGGTGTATCGCCGGCTGCGCGTGTACGGGATCGAGCGGCTCGACGGCATCCCCAGGGACGCTCCCATCCTCCTGGTCACGAACCACCGCACGTTCTTCGACCTGTTCATCCTCGGCTGGCTGCTCATCCGCCATCCGCGGCTGAGCCGAAGGGTGAACTTTCCCGTGCGATCGAACTTCTTCTACGAGACGCCCCTGGGTCTTCTGATGAGCGCTCTCCTCACCGGCGGCTCGATGTTCCCGCCCTTCTTTCGCTCGGCCGAGAAGAAAGCGATGAACCGCTACTCGCTGGACATCCTGCTGGAGAAGCTGCGCACGCCGGGCGAGATGGTGGGGTTCCACCCGGAAGGGACGCGCAACAAGACCGACGATCCGTACACGTTGCTCCCGGCGCAGCCAGGGGCCGGCGAGCTTGCCCTGAAAGCGCGGCCGGTGGTGGTACCCGCGTTCATCCTGGGAATGACGAATCACTTCTGGACGGAGGTGAAAGCGAACCAGCGCCGCGCGCCGCTGGTCATCGCGGTATTCGGCAAGCCCGTCGAGCTGCCGGAGATCCGGGGTGAGACGCGGCTCTCCCACCACAAGAAGGTGGCGGATCTGCTCAACGAGAAGATCGCCGCCCTCGGCGCCGAAGAGCGCGCGCTCAGGAGCGCAGTTTCTCCACCGGCTTCTCCTGCGCGAGCCGCGAGGTGACCAGCCGTGGCCGCAGTAGATTCGCAATGGTCGCTTCCAGCTCCTGCGACTCGAACGGCTTGCCGATGTAGCCCTGCGCTCCCATCAGCTCCGCTTCCCATTCGAATCCGAAGCCCGAGATGATCACCACCGGGACCTCTTTCAGGTCCGGCGTGGCGCGCATCCGTTGCAGCATTTCGCGACCGTTCATCACCGGCATCTGCAGATCGAGCAACACGAGCAACGGCGGCTTCTCGCCGAGCTTCAGCAGCGCTTCCTCGCCGTTTGCGGCTTCATCGACCTGGTAGCCCTTCATCTCCAGCGCGATGCGCAGGCCGGATCGGAAGTCCGCGTCGTCGTCCACGACCAGGATGTAGGGCCAGCGGCGCATGGGCGGTGGAGTCGAGGGCGTATATCTAACGATTGTTACAGCCGAACGGAAGGGGACGAGTGGCCGCCTGCTGCCTGCTCAACCCTGCGAATTGACGAGACGTCTGTAGCTCTGCTACCTCGACCCACACGAGCATGCGAGCGGATCGCGCGAAGTCTGCCCGCGTCGAGGTCGCCGTGAAGGTGCAGCGAGGCGCGTACGCCGCGTCCGTGGTCCGCGCCGCGGCACGGCGCTGGGTGCGGGAAGACGTCTCCATCGCGCTCGTCTCGGATCGCGAGATCCGATCGCTGAACCGCCGGTGGCGCGGCAAGGACCGGCCGACGGACGTGCTCTCCTTTCCGCTCGAGGAGCCCGCTGCTCTCGGAGACGTGGTGATCTCGATCGAGACGGCGCGGCGGCAGGCCAGCGAAGGCGGCTGGCCGCTCGCCGTCGAGCTGCGGCGGCTGCTCGCGCACGGCATCCTGCATTGCCGGGGATACGGCCACGACGCGCCCGCCGAGGCCCGCAGGATGGCCGCGGCAGAGCGGCGTCTGCTCGGCTTCGAGGGGATGGTGGGATGCTCGCTCTCGGACCCGCGGTGAGTGCCTTTCCCTCCAGGGCGATTTCGCGGTAGAGGGCAGACATGCCGACGCTGCCACCCGAGCTGGACGAGCTCTCCCGGCGCTTCGACGCGCTCCGGGGGGCGCTTTGACATCGATCGCAAGCGCGCGCGCGTCGAGCTGATCGAGCGGGAGAGCGTGCAGCCAGGTTTCTGGGAGGACCAGAAGCGCGCCCAGGCCCTGAGCCGCGAAAAGAGCGGCCTCGAGCTCCAGATCGCCCAGTACGAGCGCGAGCGGCAACGGCTCGACGATGCGATCGCGCTTCACGAGCTGGCCGAGGAGGCGAACGACGCGGCGACGTGGGAGGAGGCGAAGCTCGCGCTGGCCGAGGCGGTGCAAGGAGCGCAGCGGCTCGAGCTGTCCAGGATGCTCGGCGGTCCACAGGACCATCTCAACGCCATCCTCGAGATCAACGCGGGCGCCGGGGGGACCGAGTCGCAAGACTGGGCGCTGATGCTCTTGCGCATGTACACGCGGTACTGCGAGCGCAAAGGGTGGGAAGTGGAGCTGGGCGATTTCCAGCCCGGCGAGGAGGCGGGGATCAAGAACGCCTCCTTCATCGCCCGCGGCGACCACGCCTACGGGTGGCTCAAGGCGGAAGTCGGCGTGCACCGGCTGGTGCGCATCTCGCCCTTCGACTCCAACGCGCGGCGGCACACCTCGTTTGCCAGCGTCTTCGTCTATCCCGAGGTCGACGAAGACATCGACATCGATCTCAATCCCAACGACGTGCGCATCGACACCTTCCGGGCCTCCGGCGCGGGCGGCCAGAAAGTCAACAAGACCGACTCGGCCATTCGCATGACCCACCTCCCCACGGGCATCGTGGTGTCGATGCAGAACGAGCGCAGCCAGCACAAGAACCGGGACATGGCCTGGAAGGTGCTCAAGTCGCGGCTCTACGAGCTGGAGCTGCGCAAGCAGCAGGCCGAGCGCGATCGGATCGAGGCCTCCAAGTCGGACATCTCTTTCGGCTCGCAGATCCGCAACTACGTGCTCGCGCCGTATCGGATGGTGAAGGACGTGCGCACCGGCGTGGAGAGCGGAAACACGGACGCGGTGCTCGACGGCGAGCTCGACCCTTTCATCAGCGCGTACCTTCTCGGGGTGCGCCGCAAGGACAGACCCGGCAGCAGCGAACCGGAGGCGTAAACGCACATGGCCATCATCCATTACGACGTGACGTTCGAGAAGTGCCCGTCGCTGAACCAGATCAAGGACAAGCTCGACTCGCGCATGGGCCTGCGGACCCATCTGGTGAAGGACTCCATCGAGGGCTGCCACGAGTGGCCGCACATCGGCCTGGTGCGCGAGAGCGGGACGTTCGAATGCGACGAGTGTGACGACTCGGACCTGGAGATGACCGTCGGCTCCTCCGGCGTGAGGATCTCCTGCGTGCCCTCGTCGACGCATCCCTACTTCCGCGAGAGCGCGCTGGCGGCGCTGATCGATCTGGGCGGGAACTTCGAGGCGAAGCTGCACCCGTACATCGCGAAGCGCTGGAGCGAGCTGTCGCCGGCGGAGAAGCAGGTGGGGTGGCGGACCCACTAGAGCTCACCTCATGACGGACGTCACCGGCCGATGTCGTCGACGGTGGCATTCGCTGCATTTTCAATCCATTGGGTGTGATTCAGCCGGTCATCCGGCGCTGGATTTGACTCGTCTCGAATTCATTGCAAACGTCGGACGCGACCGTTCGATCAATCCCCAAGGAGCTTCTGGTGACACTCGCACGATGGGCGGCCGCGCTGGTGGTGTGCTCCGGCTGCGCCACGACCCAGGTCCGCCGGATGGACGTCAACGAGGTGAAGGACATCAGCGGCCGGTGGAACGACACCGATGCGCGCCTCGTGGCCGAGGAGATGATCCAGGACAGCGTCTCGCGCCCATGGCTTGCCAATGCAGTGCAGCGCAAGGGCAGCGCTCCGACCCTGATCGTGCAGACCATGCGCAACAACAGCATGGAGCACATCGATACGGACGTCTTCGTCGAGGAGCTGCAGCGGGCCCTGATCAACTCGGGTCGCGTGCAATTCGTCGCCAGCTCATCGGAACGAGGCGATCTCCGGGCGGAGCGTGCGGATCAGGACTTGAACGCCTCGGAGGACACCCGCAAGGACCACGGGCAGGAGATCGGCGCCGACTACGGCCTCTCCGGAGCGATCAGCTCCGTGCAGGACAAGGAAGGGGGCGAGGCCGTGGTGCTGTACCAGGTCAACTTGAAGCTCGTGGACGTGAAGACGAACCAGATCGTCTGGAACGGGCAGAAGAAGATCAAGAAGAACATCAGCCGGGCGTCCGCGACCTACTGAGGGGGCAAGCCATGTCGGTACGGGAGATCCGGGCGGCCGCGGCCGCCCTCGTGATACTGGGCTGCGCCGGGCCGTCGCACCAGCACAAGGCTTCCTTGAACAACCTGCTCGCCTCCAGGGATTGGGCAGCGGCAACCAGGCAGCTCCAGGAAGCGAAAGACACCGAGTACGCCTCCCGGGATGCGGTGCTGTACTGGCTCGACGTGGCGGCGGTGCTGCACGACGCAGGGAACTTCAAGGAAAGCGACAAGGCCCTCGACGAGGCCGAGCAGCGCCTGGAGGCCCTCTACACGCAGAGCATCAGCAAGGGCGCCGGGATGTTCTTCCTCAACGACACCACCGACGACTACCGCGGCGAGCCCCACGAGCG
>VBKQ01000159.1 GCA_005879505.1 Deltaproteobacteria bacterium | reverse complement strand
TATTACGGGGTCGGCCGGGCGGCCTGACGCGAGAGGAATCCGTCGATCCTGCGCCAGAGCGCGGGCAGGTCCGCCGTCAGCTCGTGCCCTTCGGGCAGCTCGACCAGCTGCGCGCGACCTTGCATGCGCCGGACGAACTCGCGCGCGAGGAGGGGCTCGACGACGTCGTCGTGCGTCCCCTGGATCACCAGCGTGCGACAGAGCGGCAAGGGAAAGCTCTGGTGCCGCGCGGCGTCCGCGAGGAATGCGAACGCGAGCTCCTCCTTGCGGCCATGCGCGTAGTGGTCGAACGCCGCCCGTCCGGTGCTTCGCCACTTCGCCAGCTCTTCCGGACCCATCCGCGCCGCCCAGCGCGGGCCGAGGTCAAACGCCGGGGCGAGCAGCACCAGTGCCCGCGTCCGGCCCGGCCGGGTCGCGGCCCAGGTCGCCGCAGTGAAGCCGCCGAGCGAGGACCCGAACACCACCACCTCCTCACCTGCGGCGATCGCGTCGATCTGCGCCAGCATCCGCGATACGGTCAGATCGAAGAACGCCGGCTCGTTCAGGTCGGGAATGGCGAGCTCGATCCCGCGTGAGAGCAACTGTGCTAGATCGCGCCCCGCCCATGACTCGGCTCAAGCCCTTGCTCCAGCTGGCCTGCATGCTCATGGTCCCGCTGGCCGTCGGCTGCGGAGATGCCTGCCTCAAACTGGCGGACCAGATCTGCAATTGTCAGCCGGACGACGCGTCCAGGTCGGCCTGCCAGACCCAGGCGAGGGAGCAGGAGAAGCTATTTCCCATCCGGAACGCCGATCAGCAGCGCTGCCAGCAGGCGCTCGACACGAATGCATGCGACTGCCAGAAGCTGACGACGCCGGAAGGAAGAGTTGCCTGCGGACTTGCCTACACCGGCGCTCCGCCGGATACCGCCGTACAGGCCGAGTAGCGCGGTTTGAGAAGCGCAGGGGAGCGATGCGCTCCTTTGCTGCTGGAGCGGCTATGCTCCTTGGGGGGTGCACTTGGCAAAGGTGTGCGTGACAGGGGCGGCGGGCTTCATCGGCGGACATCTCGCCGAGGCCCTCTTGCGCGAGGGCCACGAGGTGGCGGGGCTGGACGACTTTTCCAGCGGCAAGCGCGAGACGGCGGCACTGCTCGCGAAGCACCCGAAATTCAGGTTGATCGAAGCGTCGATCGCGGATGCGGAAGGCGTCCGCCACTCGATCCAAGGTGCGAGCCAGGTCTTTCACCTTGCGGCGATTCCATCGGTGCCGCTCTCGATGGCCGAGCCGCAGCGCACCACCGCCGTCAACGTCGGCGGTACGGTCAACGTGCTCGAGGCGGCGCGCGCTGCGCGGGTGAAGCGCGTGGTGCTGGCCTGCTCCTGCGCGGCCTACGGCGATGGCCCGGAGCAGCCGAAGCACGAGAACCTCGTCCCACGGCCGATGAGCCCCTATGCCGCGCAGAAGGTCGCCTGCGAGCTGTTCGCGCAGACGTACACGCGCGCGTACGGTTTCCCCTGCGTGGCGCTGCGCTTCTTCAACGTCTACGGGCCGCGGCAGGATCCGAAGAGCGAGTACGCGGCCGCCATCCCGCGCTTCACCACCCGGCTCCTGGCCGGGCAGCGGCCCGTCGTCTACGGAGACGGGCTGCAGACGCGCGACTTCGTCCACGTCTCCGACGTGGTGCGCGCGACCCTGCTCGCGGCGGTGAGCGAGAAGGCGCCGGGCGAAGTGATCAACGTGGGCAGCGGCCACAGCTCTTCGCTGATCGATCTGATCACGATCCTGAAGCAGGTGATCGGCGGCTCTGCCGCGAATCTCGAGGTCGACCACCAGGCGCCGCGGGCCGGGGACGTGCGCGCTTCATCCGCGGACATCTCCAAAGCGCGCGCGCTGCTCGGGTACGAGCCTGGCGTGCCGCTCGCGGAGGGGCTGGCGGAAGTGGTCGAGTTCTTTCGCGGAGCTTAGGCCGCCGAAGGCGGCTTAGCGGCTACGTTTGAGCGCAAACCGTGCCGGCACGGGTCATGAAATATGTTCTAGAGCGGCCGGAACGTCTCGAGCAGTGCCGCGATGTCCTCGGGGAGCGGCGATTCGAACCGCAGGATCTCTCCGCTGACCGGATGCGGCAGCGTCAGCTCGCTCGCGTGCAAGGCCTGACGCCAGAGGCGCAGCTTCCCGCGCTCCTCGGGCGTGATCAGGTCGTCGAACATCCCCTGCGGCGCGGGCGAGCCGTCGCTCTCGGCGAGCCGCAGGAAGATCTCCTCGGAGGGGCCGTAGAGCTTGTCGCCGATGAGCGGGAAGCCGGCTGCCTGCAGATGGGCCCGGATCTGATGCTGGCGCCCGGTGCGCGGAACGCAGCGGAGCAGCGTGGCGCCCTGGTAGCGGCGAACCACTTCGCAGCAGGTGAGCGACGGCGCTCCCGTCGCATCCACGCGCGCCTTCACCTTGACCCGGCCGCCGCCCACGACGAGGGGCAGATCCACTTCGAAGCGATCCTCCCGTGGTGAGCCTTCGACCACCGCCAGATAGGCCTTCTCCACCTGTCTGGCCGCGAACGCCGCCTTCAGCCGGCGGGTATGCACTGGCGCGCGGCCGCAGGCGACAATCCCGCTCGTCTCGCGATCGAGCCGGTGCGCCGGATCGGGCTTCTCCCCGCTGGCATTGCGATGGCGCTCCGCGAGAGCCCAGGTCAGGGTACTGACGTGGTACCGGGCCGTCGGGTGGAGCGCGAGGCCCGCGGGCTTGTCGACAACCAGCAGCGCCTCGTCCTCGTAGAGGATGGGAATCTGCGGCGGCTCTCCCGAATCTCCGGGGCTCCGCTTGCGCAGCGCGAATCGGAGGCCGGCCCAAATCCGGGTTTCCGGCAGCAGCTCGGCCTCGCCGTGGACGAGTGAGCGCCCCCGCAGCAGCCGTTCGAGGCGCTCCGGCGGCAGCGGCCGCTTCAGCTTCTCCGCGACGTAGGCCGCCAGCGTCCAGCCGGCGTAGTCCGGCTCGACCTCGTAGTGGATCAGGGCGCCTTCGGCCGACGCGTTCATCCCGTCATCTGTATAACAGCGCAAGTTGCGGGGCCGGGCAGGCGTGCGCACGGTAACACCCGTGAAGATCCTTCACGTCGTCGGCGCGCGTCCGAACTTCATGAAGGTCGCGCCCGTCCTGGCACGGCTGCGCAAGCACGGACAGGTGCGCCAGGTCCTGGTGCACACCGGCCAGCACTACGACGTGAAGATGTCCGACGTGTTCTTCCAGGACCTGGGAATGCCGCAGGCCGACGTGCACCTCGGGGTAGGCAGCGGCTCGCACGCGCAGCAGACCGCCAGGGTGATGATCGAGGTCGAGCCGGTCCTCGCGCGCGAGAGGCCCGACGTGGTGGTGGTGGCCGGCGACGTGAACAGCACCCTTGCCGTCGCCCTGGTGGCCGCGAAGATGGGCATCCCGATCGCGCACATCGAAGCCGGGCTCCGCTCGCGCGACTGGGCCATGCCCGAGGAGATCAACCGGGTACTCACCGACCGGCTCTCGGACCTGCTCTTCACGCCGTCGCGAGACGGCGACGAGAACTTGCGCAAGGAAGGGATCGATCCGGCGCGGGTGCATTTCGTCGGGAACGTGATGATCGATTCCCTGCTCGCGGCCCTGCCGCGCGCGCGGGAGAGCCGTATCCAGGAGCGGCTCGAGCTCTCGCGCAAGGGATACGCGCTCGCTACCCTGCACCGGCCGGCGAACGTGGACGATCCGGCGGCGCTCTCGGGATTGCTCTGGGCGCTGGCGCAGGTGGCCGCCTCGATCCCGGTCGTATTCCCCATCCATCCCCGCACGCGTGCGCGGCTGCCGGCGGGTTTCGAGCCCCGCGGGCTGAAACTGGTAGAGCCGCTGGGGTATGTCGACTTCCTCGCCCTGATCGCGGAGGCGCGCCTGGTACTGACCGATTCCGGCGGCATCCAGGAAGAGACCACCGCGCTCGGTGTGCCCTGCCTGACGCTGCGCGAGAACACCGAGCGTCCGGTCACGGTAGAAATGGGAACGAACCAGCTGGTCGGCACCGATCCGGCCCGGGCGGTCTCGGCCGCGCGGGATGTACTCGCGGGACGCGGCCGGCCCGGCCGCATTCCGGAGCTGTGGGACGGCCGCGCGGCGGAGCGGGTGGCGGACGTGCTGCTGAAGTTCGGTGGGGAGCGAAGATGATGCGCAAGACGAGGCGGCGCTTGGCCCGGCTGCGGCGGCTGCGTTCGCGGCTTTTTTAGCCCCGGCCGCCAAAGGATTTGCCTTCCCGCCGGAGCAGGCCTAAACGGGGCGCGTGCAGGTCTACCTCGTGCCTGCCGCGGTGGCGGCGGCGCTCTGGCTCTGGTTTCTCGCTCGCGGGCGTACCCGCGGCGGCGTGAAGCGGATCGCGCTTCGCCTGACGCTGCTCGCGCTGGCTGCAGGCCTGGTTGCGGAGGCGGCGGAGCGCGGGCTGCTGTCGCAGACCTCGGTCGGATTTCGCGTCGCCCTGCTCCTCGCGGTCGTGATCGTCACCGTCGCCTACCTCTACCTGACGAGGTTCTGCGACTCCTGCGGTCGGATGGTCCGCAATCTCAAGGCGCCCACCTGCCCGAGGTGCGGCGCCTACCTCCCCCGGCACGGGATGACCTCCCGCCTCCGCCGCCCCGGCGACGAGCGGCTCTGGACTCCCCGCGATCGGCCTCGTCCTTCGCGCTCGCGCCATCCGGAAGGCCCGAGCGCGTGAACGGCCACTTCGATCTGGCCCGCGATCTTCCGGACTGTCTGGATCTCGCCGGCGAGCCGGCGGCCGAGGAGGTGCGGCGGCTCTGGGTCGAGCACGGCGAGGACAGCTTGCAGCGGCTGCGCGGCGGGTTCGCGCTCGCCGTCTCGGACGCAAAGTCGCGGGCGGTGGTGCTCGCCCGGGACGCGCTCGGGAGGAAGCCGCTCTACTACTGCCTCTCCGGGACGCAGCTCTGGTACGCGACGCGCGTCCCCAAGGGAGCGCCGCGCGGCGCGATCGATCGGGGCGCTCTCTCCGACTATCTCGAGCTCGGGTACATCCCGGCGCCGGCGACCACCTGGAGCGGCGTGCGCAAGGTGCCGCCGGGACACCTGGTCCGCTTCAGCGCAGCCGGCGCCGAGTTGCACCGCTGGTTCGAAACGCCGGTTCCGGGCTCTGGCCGCAGACCCTCCCGCATCGCGGTGCGCGCGCGATTGGAGCAGGCAGTCCGCCGCCGCCTGGCGGACTTGCCCGCTACGCTGCTTTCCGGAGGATTGGACTCGAGCGCGCTGGTCGCTCTCATGACGCGCCTCTCCGGACGGGTCCGCACCTACGCGGCGGGGAACGAGGAGGACCTCGAGCTGGCCCGCAGGATCGCCGAGCGTTTCCGATCCGACCACCGAGAGCTGCGGGTCGTGCATCGGCCGGCTGAGGATCTGCCTGCACTGGTCGCCGGGGCCGGAGAGCCGTTCGCCGATCCCGCGCTGCTGGCGATGGCGGGCCTGCTGCGGGAGACCGACGGCCCGGTCCTGACAGGGGACGGGGCCGACGAGCTGTTTGCGGGACACGTGCGCTATCTACGCGCCGTCCGGATCCCGGAGTTGCGTCCCGCCGCGAGCGCCGCGAACTTGCTGCGCAAGCTGGCGCCGGTGCGACACCGCGGAACGTTGCACCGGGCTGCGGTCACGCTCAGGACCACCGGCCCGGAGCGCGCCCGCGCGATGATCGAGATTTTCAACTTCGAGGAGCGCGCCGGCCTGCTCGGGACTGCCGCGCGCACCGCCCCGGGATCGCGTGTCGCGGATCTCGACGGGCTCGAGGCGGCGCTGGCGTTCGACCTCGAGGTATCGCTGCCTGATGACGTGCTGTTCCGGCTGGATGTGGCGGCGAATGGTCGCGACGTCCGGACGCCGTTCGTCGACGTCGACCTGGCGCAGGCCGTGGTCCCTCCGCCCTGGAAGGACAAGCTCGGCCGGCTGCACGTGCGCAGGCTGCTGCGCGAGGCGGTCGCCGATCTACTGCCGCGCGACGTCCTCATCCGGCCGCCGCGTCCGCCGCAGGTCCCGATCGGCGCTTGGCTGCGCGGGCCGCTGCGGCAGATGCTGAACGACCTGGTGCGGGCTCCGACGGCGCGGATACGGACGCTGCTCGACCCGCGCGGGATCGACCGCGCGCTGACCCAGTCGCTGGCGCCGCGGGGCAATCCGCGGCAGGCGTGGGCGCTGCTCTGCTTGGAGCTTTGGGCGCGCGAGCAGCGCGGCTAGCTCTTCTTGCCGAGTTGGATCACGGGTGGGGCGTCGAGCTCTTTCAAGGCCAGACGGAGAAGCTCCTTGGCCTGTTCGGAAGGGAGCTCGCCAGAGCGTTCGGCTTCGCGCAGGGCGGTGACGGCTTCCTCGGGGCGACCGGTGAGGATGCGGAGGCGGGTCCAGAGGGCGTGGAAGCGGATCCAGTCGTCGTGGTCCTCCTCCGCGTCGAAGAGCTTCTGCGCGGCGGCCCAGGCGAGGACCTCCTCGTCGAGGGGTACCGCGCCCTTGCGGAGCTCGGCCAGGTCCACCGCCGTCTCCAGCAGCGTCAGCACCACTTCCTCGGCGCCCGCGGGAAGCGTTCCCCCTTCGCGGAAGCCGCGGATGTCGCGCGCCAACCCTTCGAGCGCGCGCAGGAACGCCGTCTCCGCCCCTTTCAGGTCGCCGGCTTCGCGACGCGTGCGGCCCAGGCCGATTTCCGCGGCACTGAGGCCCGGCGCAAGCTGCAGCACCCTGCGGAACTCGTGCTCCGCGCCGTCGAGATCGCCGAGCTCGTCGAGATAGATCTCGCCGAGCGCCCCCCGGGCCAGCACCTCTGCCTCGCCGCCTTCCTGGGCGGCCCGCCGCAGGATGCGGATCGCTTCCTGCGGATCGGTCTGCCGAAGCTCGAACGCGGCGCGGCGGATGTCGTCGAGAACGCCCATGCGTCAAGGGTGGATAGCACGTTCCGGTTGCACTGGCCGCCCCGGTCGATTTACAACACGACGTGCGCCTCGCAGCCCTGATCCCCGCGCGCTACGCCGCCCAGAGACTGCCCGGTAAATCCCTCGCCGACATCTGCGGCGCGCCGATGGTCGTGCGCGTCGCGGAGCGCGCCCGCCGGGCGGCCGGGATCGACGAAGTGGCGGTGGCGACCGACGACGAGCGCATCGCGAACGCCGTCCAGGCGGCAGGGTTTCGCGCGCTGATGACCGACCCGGCCTGCCGCAACGGTACCGAGCGCATCGCCCAGGCGGCTCATGACCTGCCGGCCGACGGGTACCTCAACGTGCAGGGGGACGAGCCCCTGATCGACCCGCGCGCCATCGCCCGGGTGGCGGAACTGGTGCGCTCGGGCGCGGAGATGGCGACGCTCGCCCGCCCGCTGGAGCCCGGGGAGGGGGCACGCCCGCAGGTGGTGAAAGTCGTGCTCGATGCCCGCCACCGTGCGCTGTACTTCTCGCGGTCGCTCATTCCCTATCCGCGCCGCGAGGGCGAG
>VBKQ01000158.1 GCA_005879505.1 Deltaproteobacteria bacterium | reverse complement strand
CTCGGGAGCGATCCCGATCCCATTGTCCGTGACCGAGATCTGGAAGTACCCGGAGCTGCCGAAGGGCCCCGATTGCGTTGGCGGCCGTTCGGCGGGGCCTGCCTGGATCAGGATCTGGCCGCCCGCGGGCGTGAACTTCACCGAGTTGGAGAGCAGGTTGACCACGCACTGCCGTATCTTGTCGCTGTCGACCGTCACGTTCTTGATCGTGCGCGACACCTCGGACTTCAGCTGGAGGTTCTTCTTCAGGCTCTGCGGCAGCACGCTCTCCATCGCGCTCTGCACGATGTCATCCAGGCCGGTCGCCTTGCGCACGAGCTGCACGCCACGCGCCTCGATGCGCGAGAGATCGAGGATGGAAGAGATCAGCCGCAAGAGCGACTCGCCCTTTTCTAGAATCGTCTTCAGATAGTCCTTCTGCTCGTCGTTCAGGTCGCCGGCGAGGCCGGCGAGCAGCATCTCGCTGTACCCGATCACGGAGGTGAGCGGCGTGCGCAGCTCGTGCGAGACGGTGGCGAGGAAGTTCGACTTGAGCCGCGAGAGCTCTTGCAGGCGCTCGAGGGCGTCGGAGAGCTTCTTGTTCTTCTCCTGCACCTCCCGGTAGCTCTCGGTCACGCTCTCGATGTGCAGCTGGCTGGAGATCATCGCCTTGTGCGAGGTGAAGACGAGCACGTCGACCAGCCTGGCGAAGTGCTCGAGGATGCGGCGGACGGTGTTCTCCGGCGCCCGGCGGATCCGGTCGATCAGCTCCTTCGCCTTCTTCAGATCGAATTCGCCCTGGAGCGCCGTCAGCTCGGCGCCCAGCTCGCCAACTTCGTCGGGCATGAAGGGCCCGAAGATGATGCGGCCGAGCAGATCCCCCTCGTACAGGATGGGCATCATCAAGTAGCGCAAGCCGCTGAAGCAGTTGCGCACGGCCATCGCAGGCTGTGCGTTCGGCGCTTCCAGCGGCCGGACCTTGATGTGCGTGACGGTCTCCGTGCACAGCCGTCGGCCGTTCGGCCCGGTGAACATGTAAGCGCAGAAGTCGCCGGAGGCGACCTTCATGTCCACCAGCTTGGTGCCGTTTGCGTCGAATACCTTCAGGCCGACCTTGTAGAGGTCGACGAACGTCCGGCAGACGTTGGTGAAGCTCGTCAAATCGAGCAACTCGCCGAGCACGAGTTGCTTGTGGAGGATGCTCTCGGCCACCTCTCAGGCTCCGTCCGTTCCCGTCTTGCCGCCGCCCGAGGGCGGATCGACCAGACACCGCCTCAGCTCGTCGACGAAGGCCTGGCGATCGAGCCCGACCTTCTGCGAGAGCTGGTACACCTTGTCCACGTGATCGAACGTCATCTCCACCAGCCCGAGGAAGGTCTCGACCACGCCCTCGCCCCGCACCGCCACCGCCTCGTAGACGGGCTGCTTGTTCTCCTTGCGCATCTTCTCGATCGCTTCATCGGTCGAGGCGTCGCCGAGGTCCTTCTTGTTCCATTGGACCACGTTCGGCATCGACTCGATGGTCAGCCCGTTGGCCTTGAGGTTCTCCACCATGTTCAGCCAGTACTTGTAGTTCTCCTGCCGCTTCGATGGCTGGCTGTCGGCGATGAAGGCGATCGCGTCGGCGCCCTGCAGCACGATCCGCCGCGTCGAGTTGTGCATCACCTGGCCCGGCACGGTGAACAACTTGAGCTTCACCTTGAGGTTTCCGGCGGTGAACACGAGGGGAAGCGTGTCGAAGAAGAGGGTGCGGTCGTCGGCCGTGTCCAGCGTCATCAGATGCCCGCGCAGCTGCGGCTGGATGCGCTGGTAGAGAGCGCGCAGGTTGGTCGTCTTCCCGGACAGCCCGGGGCCGTAGTAGACGATCTTGAGCGTCAGCTCGCGTTGGCCCGTGTTGAACTGCACGGTACGATCACCCGATCCGACACGTCTGCCCGATGGGCCTTCGCGCGGTCCCGCTGCCTTCGCCCGGCGCCTCGCCGGCGGAGAAGATCAGTCGCGACTAGTTTCTCCTGAACACCCGACCACGCCAAGAGTTCTTTCCGGCCGTTCCCGATGCGGGGAGGTGAGCATGGCTACGCTCCTGTCGCACCTTTACAGGCAGCACGGCCGGACCAGAGCTCCGCCACCTCGTCGGCAGTGCGCAGCATCCGGCAGGGCGGGAGCGAGTCGATGAAGACCCGCCCGTACCCCTTGCGGGTCATGCGCGCATCGAGCACCGCCACGATCCCGCGATCGGTGGCGCTGCGGATGAGGCGCCCGAAGCCCTGCTTCAGCGCCAGCGCGGCCTGCGGCAGTTGGTAGCGGTAGAACGGGTCTTGCCCTTCGGCGCGGAGCCGGTCGATCCGAGCGGCGACGATCGGCTCTGCCGGCGAGGCGAAGGGAAGCTTGTCGATCACGACCAGGCTGAGCGCTTCGCCCGGAACGTCGACGCCTTCCCAGAAGCTCTGCGAGGCGAAGAGCACGCTCGGCTTCTCCCGGAAGCGCTTGAGCAGCTGCCCCTTCGGTGCATCGCCCTGCAGCAGGACCTGCCAGGGCAGCTCGTCCACAAGCAATCCGTGCACCGCGCGCATGTTGCGCAGCGAGGTGAAGAGCACGAACGCCCGGCCGGAGGTGATCGGGAGCAGCGCGCGCAGCTCGCCAGCAACCGCCTCGACGAAAGCGGGATCCTGCGGGTCGGGCATCTCCCGCGGCAGATACAGGGCCGCATTCGACTGGTAATCGAACGGCGAGGCGAGGACATGGGTCTCGAGCGGAAAGAGCGGGCCGGAGTCATCGGAGAGCCCGATGCGCTGCGCGAAGTACTCGAGCTGCCCGCCCACGGCGAGCGTCGCGCTGGTGAAGACGACGGGACCGATGCGGTCGTAGAGCTTGTCCTGCAACAGGCCTTTGACGTCGATCGGCGAAGCGTGCAGGAACAGATGCCCCCCTCGCGATTCGGCCCAATGGATCAGGTCGGGACGACGCTTCGTCTCCGAGAACAGCTCCAGGTCCGCGTTCAGCCCGAGGCAGCGGCGCTCGAGAAGGGCCAGCTGCTCGTCGCCCGTCCCGGAGAGCGCGGCGCCGAGCGCGCGGATCGCTTCGGCGAGCTTCTGGCGCTCGGCTTCCGCGGGACGCAGGGCTCCGGGAAGGAGCGCCCATCGCCCTTCGCCCTGTACGGCAGGGCCCCCACCCCCCTTGCGGGAGGATCGCCCCGGATCGGTCTGACGCTCCGGCGCGGCCTCCGCTGCCACCTCGAAGAAGTCGCGCCCCTCCCGCAGCAGCCGTGTCGCCAACCCCAGCGCCTCGACCCGGTCGGGATGGTCCTGCAAGCTCTTCAGCGCGTCCCGCGCCAGCTCCCCGACCCGGAAGCTCGAAAGCTGCGCGCCGAAGTGCTCCGTCGCCACCTCCTCGACGGCGTGCGCCTCGTCGAACACCACCGCGTCGTATTTCGGCAGCACGGCGGCGCCCGTGTCTCCGGCGGACGAGGTGCGCAGCGCGAGATCCGCGAAGAAGAGGTGGTGGTTGACGACGATCACGTCTGCTTCCGCGGCCTTCTGCCGCATGCGAAAAACGAAACAGCGATCGTAGTGCGCGCACTTGGCTCCGATGCATTGATCCGCCGTCGCCGACAGGTCGCGCCAGGAGGCGAGGTTCTCCGGGAGCTCGCTCAGCTCCGCGCGGTCGCCCGTCTGCGTGGTCTCCGCCCACGCGGCGATGGCGTCGAAGACGGCCGCTTCCTCGCGCACCGAGAAGGTCGGATTGCGCAGGAACTGCTCGAACCGCAGCAGGCAGAGATAGTTCTGCCTCCCCTTGAGGAAGGCGACCTTCGCATCGACGCCGAGCGCCCGCAACAGCGGGACGTCCTTCTCCGCGAGCTGCTCCTGGAGCGTCTTGGTCGCGGTCGAGACGACTGTCTTGAGTCCGCTGCGCGCCGCGGGAAGCAGGTACGCCAGGGTCTTCCCGGTGCCGGTCCCGGCCTCGACCACCAGCGCCCGCCCGCGGGCGAGCGCGTGCTCGACCTGCGCCGCCATCGCCAGCTGCGGCGGGCGCGCCTCGTACGCGGGAAGCACGCGCGAGAGCGCTCCGCCCGGACCGAGCATCTCGCGCAGTGAATCGGGCACGGTCCCGTTCTACCGCGCGAGCAGGGCGAGAGGCACCGGCGAAAACGAGAGCAGGAAAAGCAGCAGGCTCACCGCCACCTGCACCCTGCGCGCGAGATCGATCCGGTGCTCCGGCTCGGAAAGGCGGGGGTGCATGCCGAGGCCGAGCCCCATCAAGAGCCCCCAGAGGATCCAGCCGGGAAAGGCCGTGAAAATGCCCAGGCCGAGAAGCACGGCCGCGAGCGGAGGACCGAGCAGACGGTGCAGCCGCGGCGCGGCGCCGAACAGGACGTGTCCACCGTCGAGCTGGCCGAGCGGCAAGAGGTTGAGCGCGGTGAGCAGGAAGCCAAACCAGCCAGCGACCGCGATCGGATGCAGCGCGAGCGTCTTGCCCTCCGGCAGCGGACCGACCACGAGGTCCTGGAGGATGGACATGCCCAGCGGATACCCGAGGTCGAACGCTTCGCGCAGCGGCGGCCAGGTGCCCTGCTGGAACCACTGCAGCAGCGCCTCGAAGAGCGTCCAGTGCGGCGTCTGGGGCTCGACCGGCACTACCGTCGACCACCGCAGCCCGAGGATCAGCACAGGCATCGTGGCGACGAAGCCGACGATAGGCCCTGCCGCGCCGATGTCGATGAGCGCGCGCCGCGTCCGCGGCAGCGAGCGCAGCCGGATCACCGCGCCGAGCGTGCCGATCACCGAGAGCAATGGCGCCGGGATGAAGAACGGCCAGGTGGCGTCGACACCGTGGCGGCGCGCGAGGAAGAAGTGCCCCATCTCGTGGGCCAGCATGATGAAGAGAAGAGCGAGCGCGAACCCGAGCCCGTGGCGCAGCATTTCGTCCCGCGTGGGATCGGGCAGCTGCGTGTCCTTGAGCGCGCTTCCAGCGAGGAATGCGGAGGCGAACGTGAGCAGGAAGAGGAGGATGTTGAGCAGGGGCGGCCGCAGCGCGCCCAGCGTTCCTGGTCCGGGGGCCGGGGGCGGAAGCAGCGTCTCTTCAGCGGCCGGGACTGGTTCCACCGGACAGCCAATCCCACGCTTCGCGGAGCAGATCCAGCCCGAATCGCCGCTTTCCCTGCAAGCGGCGGGAAAGTGCACGATGCTCGCGCGCCTGTGACTTTCGCCCGAGAAGCGAGAGGGCGTTGGCGAGGTTCTCGTGCAGATGGCTGGTGTTCACCCCGCAAGCCAGCGCTGCCCGCCAGCGCTGCACGGCGCTCTCGAGCTGGCCGCATTCCGCCAGCGCGACGCCGAGACCCTGCAGCGCGTCGGTATCGTCCTTTCTCTCCGCGAGCGCCTTCTCGAACCAGGCGATCGCCTCGCCATGCCGGCCCTGTCGCGCGAGAGCAGTTCCCATCCGTTCGAACGCGGGCGCCCACTCCGGCTGCAGGGCCAAGGCGGTGGAGACGCGCCGCTCAGCCGACTTCGCGTCGCCCTGCGCAAGATCGATCTCCGCGAGCGCGAGATGGGCCTTGAAGGCGGACGGATCGATCGCCAGCAGCTTCTCGCAAGCCTCGCGGCCGGCCGGCAGCGGCCCCTGTCCGCCGAGGGCGAAGTCGAGCGCGAGGGCGAGCAGCCGCTCCTGCGCGTCGGTGAACCGGGGATCGCGCCTCGTCGCCTCCAGATACGGATCGAAACTCCGGCGGCTCCTCGCCAACCGCCCGCGCGATCTCCCGGGCGGCCTCGTCGAGGGCGGAGAACAGCTCGCCGCGCGGCCGCAGCACCACATGGTCCAAGGCGAGCTGCTTCAGTGGCGAATCCACCAGCAGGATCCGGATACGGACGCGATCCGTCAGCTCGGCCGAGCCGTGCAGGACGTACTCGGTCCCGTCCGGCAGGCCGATGTGGCAGGCCTCCTCCAGGGTCCAAGGTTGCGAGGCGACGACCCAGCCGTGTCCACGGACGCCGTTCTCGCCGTCCAGGGGGCCGTCGGCAGTGAGCTGGGCCAGGCTGGCGTTCAGGCGCGGCGGCTCGCTGAGGCGCTCCGCGAGGGTCCGCGCCAGCGACCGGGCGTAGACGCCCTGCGCCGCATCCAGCATCCGCCCGCTGCCGTCGAGCGGCACCGTGAACGGAAAGACCATCATCTGCTTGGCCACGCCGGACCCCTGCCCTGGGTCAAAGTCTAGTGCCGGTCCCCCGGGGCGGCTCGTGCGCAAGCGCACACTTAGCGAGTCCTGCCACCCTTGGTTGCGTCGGCCATCGGTGCGGCGGGTGGCACCGGAGGTGGTCCTTCCGGGTCGAATTCGACGATGCTGCCGCGGTTGATCCAGAGCCAGAAGAAGGGCTTTTGCGCCTCGCGATCCTTGGCGAACACGGTGTCCCCCGCGGCGCCCTCGAAGGGCTTCCTGAGATTGACCAACGCCTCGCGCAGCTCTTCGCGCGACTGCGGCCGGCGATCCTCGAGGACCCGCTTGAGCAGGCCGGCCGCGTCGTAGGCGTGCGCTTCCAGGAACCCGGGCGGGCGCCGGTAGGTGGTGCTGAACTCGTCGACGAACTTCTTCGTGGCAGGGCGCTCGGAGTTGGCGAAGAACACGTCGACGAAGATGCTGCACTGCACGTAGCGGGCGACGCCGGAGCGCTCATCCACCAGATCGGGCGAATCCCAGAGGCTCGTTCCGAGGAGCTGGACCGTGTGCAGCTGTTCGTTCTTCGTCGTCCGCTTCACCACCTCCAGCTCGCGGGTGTCGCAGCCGGTCGTGATCACGTCCTCCGCCGCGATGGCGGGCGCGATCAGGCGCACCGTGCGCGCGGAGTCGGGGATGAAGACGGCGTCGAAATCGACGATCGGCGCCTGCTGGTTGCGCAGCTGGCTCAGCGCCTTGCGGCGTCGATAGGGGTCGCTGATCTCCTTGGCGATCTTCTCGGACTGCTCCGAGAACTGCTGCCGCTCGTCAAGGTCCTCCGGCGATCGCCCGACCATGCGCTGCACGAACGGCTTGAAGGTCGTCGTCCGCAGCGGATAGTGCTCGAACGCGCGCACCTCGCTGCCGCCGGCGTCGACCGCGTCCCAGAAGTAGCGCGCCATCTCGTCGCCATAGGCGGAGTCCGGCTGCAGGATGCCGAAGCTCTTTGCGTTCAGCTTCTTTTGCGCGTACTCGGCCACCGCTTTGGCCTGCGCGTTGGAGGTGGGCATGTCGCGGAAGATGTACTCGCCGAGCGCAGTGAGGCCGTCGGCGCGCGAGAGAGAGATCATCGGCACGCCCAGTTGCTGCGCGCGCGTCGCGGCGGCGAACCCTTCGGCGATGCCGAGCGGCCCGAGGACGGCGATGGCTCCCTTCTGCGCGAGCTGCTCGACGGCGTCTGCGGCGACGTCCGGCTCGCCCTTGGTATCCACCACCTCCACCTGCACCTTGCCGCGTCCCTGCAGATCGAGAGTCAGGGCGATTCCATTCAGCGCCTGGTCGGCGAATCCCTTCAGGTCTCCGGTGAGGGGCAGCACGATGCCGACGAGATTCGACCGCAGCGCGGCGCCTTGCGCCGCCTGCTGCACCGCGCGCGCGCCTTCGGCATACGGGCCCTGGCCGGTCGCGGAGAGGACGTCGTGGGCGAGGTCCTGTGCGTGCGAGCGGTCGCCGGTGTGGAGCTGGATGCGCGCGAGCTTGAGCGCCGCGGCCGGCCAGGCCGGGGACTTGCGGTCCAGATCGGAGACGAGCTTGGCGATGTCCGGCGCCGGCGCGGCTTCCACCGCCCGCTCGTACTGCTTCAGGCGCGATTCCCGCTCCGCGCCGCTCGTCGTCTCGAGCGCCCGCGCTCCCCAGCGCATCGCTTCCGCCCACTGTCCGTTGCGCGCATACGACTCCGCAAGCGCCGCGGCTGCCAGGTCCTTGTCCTGCTCGCTCATCTGCGAGGCATCCACCGGGGGAAGCGGGGGAGCGGGTTGTCCGAGCCTCGCCTGGATCGCCGCCAGCTCGACGACCGCGGAGTTCTTGAAGGGCGAGGTCGGCCGGCGTTCCAGGAAGTCCTGCAGCGCGACCTGCGCTTCCTGCAGCTTGTTCGCTTTCGCGAGCGCCTGACCGTGGCGGAAGAGGGCCTCGTCGAGCAGATCGCTGTCCCGGTAGCGCTGGATGAAGCTGGCGAACTGTTGCGCCGCGAGGTCGTACTTGCCGGCGTCGAACGACGCCTTGGCGGCGCCGAGCTCGATGCGGGCTCCCTCCTCGTAAGGAACCTGGCGCCCGTTGACCATCACGGTGCGCGCGGGCGCGCAGGCGAGCAGCAGCAGCAGGACCGCGGTCGACCGCTTCATGGCGATGTGCCTTGTACCGCGTTCCGGTCTCATGCGCCGCAACCAGCCTGGCTGTGCCTACAACTCCTGCACGTACGCGCCTTTCGGCGGCGCGAAGTGGAACAGCGAATCGGACAGCCCCTGGTCGATCTTCGCCTCGCTGAAGATGATCTGGTTCACGTCTCCCTGCGGGTTGGTGACGACGCTCGCGAGCACCTGTCCGTCCTTTGCCACCACGAAGAGGAGCTTCTGGACGCCCGCCACGGGCTTGAGCGGCGTCAGCTCCAGCCCGTCGCCTGGAGGCAGTCCCGGCGGCACCGGCACCGATTTCGGCGAGAACTCCTTCAGCAGGTTTCCCTTGCCCCACAGGAACGTGAAGGCGCTGCTCAATTGTTCGCCGCCGAAGTCGCGCTTGACCTGCGCTTCCTGGTCGTCGGGCCGCCAGATCCACAGCGTCCGACCCTCGATGTAGAGCGTGCGCCGGTCCGGACTGGCATAGTCCCAGCGCACCAGTCCGGGCTTCTTCACCTGAACGAGGCCCTCGGAGTCCTCGGTGCGCCCGATCGCCACGTACGTGTAATGCTGCCGGAAGCTGGCGGAGAAATCCCTGGTGTGCGCGTAGAAGGCCTGCACGCGCTGGGCGAGGGCGCGGCCGGGGTCCCTGGCGGGCACGGCGAGAAGGAGGGCGAGAAGAAGGGCGGCCATGGTGGTTGGACTCGCGTCAGGGACGTGGCTTCATCCGCCGGGCGAGCTTCGCCGCCAGCAGCGTGAACCGGTCGCGGAGTTGAACGCGCGCTTCCTCTGAAAGATCTCCGGGCCGTCCCAGCAGGCGGCGGCGCGCGCCTGCGAGATGTGCCAGCGCGATGCCGGCGCCGACCGAGACGTTGAAGCTCTGGGTGAATCCGGCCATCGGAATGCGGAAGGTGCCCGTGCAGGCGGCGAGGGTCTCCGGCGATGGACCTTCGTGCTCGTTGCCGAACAGCAGGGCCACGGGACGGTCGACGGGCAATTCGCTGTAGAGCCGCGCCGCTCGATCGAGATGTCCTGCCCATACCTCGAAGCCGCTCTCGCGGAGCCTCCTCGCGGCCTGTGCGCCGCTCGCATGCGGCTCCACCTCGAGCCACTTGTGCGCATCCTGCGTCACGCGGCGGTGCGCAATACCGTCGGCGGCCTGGTGCGCGACCACGTGCACTCGCGCGAGGCCCAGTCCTTCTGCCGTGCGCAGGATGGCGGCGGTGTTGTGCGGATCGAGCAGGCGGTCGAGAACGACGGTGATGCTCTGCAGACGCGCCTCGACCACGGACTGGATGCGCGCCTTGCGCTCCGCGGTGAGCAGCGGCCAGTAGAAGGCGGCGGACGCGGGCGCGACTCCGGCGTCGCCCTCGTCCTCGCGCAGGACTTCCTCCGTCAGACCACGAGGACCGGGCAGATCCGCCGGATCGACCGGCGTGACCGGTCCCACCCACGGCCGTGGCGGGCGGCGGCGGCTCAAGTGTGGCCCATCGGATGCGCATCGCGCTCGAGGGGCGCCGGCACCGGCGCCGAGTCCAGCGCCCGCATGGTCGCGTCGAGCAGCTCCTCCAGGCCCTCGCCGGTCGCTCCCGAGACGAGATGGACGTCGATCTTGCGCCGCTTCAGCTTCTTGCGCAGCGCCTGGGCCCGCTCGCGGGCCTCGGGAATGTCGATCTTGTTCGCGGCGGCGATCTGCGGCTTGCGGCCCAGGGCAGGGTCGAACAGCTCCAACTCGCGGTTGATCGCGTCGAAGTCGGCGGCCAGGTCGCGGTCCTGCGAAGCATCGATCAGATGGATGATCGCCCGGCACCGCGCCATGTGTTTGAGAAACCGGTGGCCGAGCCCGGCGCCGCGATGGGCCCCTTCGATCAGCCCCGGCAGATCGGAGAGCACGAAGCTGCGGCCATCCCGGTATTGCACGACGCCAAGGTGCGGCTGCAGCGTGGTGAACGGATAGTCGGCGATCTTCGGCCTCGCCCGCGAGAGCCGCGAGACCAGCGTGCTCTTGCCGGCGTTGGGAAAGCCCACCAGCCCTACGTCCGCGAGCAGGCGCAGCTCGAGGCGGACCCGCTTCTCCTCTCCCTCGGTGCCGGGCTGCGCGAAACGCGGCGCCTGCAGCGTGGAGGTGGCGAAGTTCATGTTTCCCAGGCCGCCTCTTCCGCCTTTCGCGAGCACCCAGCGGCGCCCGTTCTCGCGCAGATCGGCGAGCACTTCCGCGGTGGCGGCGTCCCGCACCAGCGTTCCCGGCGGCACCTTCAGCACCAACTCCGGGGCGGCGTGGCCATTCTGGTCGCGGCCGCGGCCGGGCTCGCCGTTCTTCGCCCGGTACTCGCGCTTGAAGCGGAAGTCGAGCAGCGTGGTCAGCCTCTCGTCGGTCTCCAATACGATGTCGCCGCCGTTTCCCCCGTCGCCGCCCGAAGGGCCGCCGCGCGGAACGAACTTCTCCCGCCGGAAGGCGACGGCCCCGGCCCCACCATCGCCCGCCTTCGCGAAGATTTCCGCCTCGTCGATGAACTGCATGGCGATCCAGCTCGAGATGCCCCGGCCGCCGAGGCGGCTCAGGGGCTACGGCGCGGCCTCGAAATCAGGGGCCCCTAGGCTTGTGCCTGCGTCTTCACGGGCTCGACGTGCACGTAGACGCGGTCGCCGCGCCCCTTCTGGTACTTCACGGTCCCCTCGACCACCGCGTAGAGCGTGAAATCGCGGCCCATCCCGACGCCGCGGCCGGCGTGTACGCGGGTTCCGACCTGCCGCACGAGGATGTTTCCCGGCACCACGGCCTCGCCCCCGAAGACCTTGATGCCCCGGTGCTGCCCCGGAGAGTCGCGTCCGTTGCGCGAAGAACCCTGTCCCTTCTTGTGCGCCATCTCTTTGATCCCTTCGAGAACGTCGCCGCCTTCGGCGGCCGCGACTAGGCGGAGATGCCCGTGATGCGCAGCTCAGTGTACGGCTGGCGGTGGCCGCGGATGCGGTCCCAGCCTTCCTCCTGCGTGCGGAAGTGCCAGAGCTTGCGGTGCTTGCCGTGAGAGACCACCTCTGCCTGCACCCGGGCGCCCGAGACCAGCGGCTCGCCCATCTTCACATCGGCGCCCTCGCCGATCAGCAGCACTTCGAGATCGACCTTCGCGCCCACGTCCTGCGCGAGCTTCTCCACCTTGAGGAGGTCGCCTTCCTTGACGCGGTACTGTTTTCCGCCCGTCCTGACCACTGCGTACATCGGAAACTCCCGTTTTCCGGCTTGGAACCGGCCCGGCAGGCAAGGTGATCCCGCCGCCAGGCGCGGAAAGGAACGGGCGATCTAGCGGGTCCGGGTTCCAGAGTCAAGCTATCGCGCTTCGGGGAGGTTTTCCTACCCGCCCGCGAGCGCGGAAATGGTTCGTTCGTACGGCGCGCGGGCGACTCCGCGCTCGGTGACGATGGCGGCGATGTAACGGGCCGGCGTCACGTCGAAAGCGGGATTGAACACCTGCACGCCTTCGGCGGCGACCCGCGAGCCTGCAAGGTGTGTCACCTCGGCCGGCGGACGCTCCTCGATGGGAATGTCGCCGCCGCTTCGGGCGCGCAAGTCGATGGTGCTGGTCGGCGCTGCGACGAAGAACGGCACCGAAGCCGCCTGGGCGGCCAGGGCCAGGGGATAGGTCCCGATCTTGTTCGCCGTATCGCCATTGCTCGCGATCCGGTCGGCGCCGACCACCACGCATCCGATCTTGCCGCTCCCGAGCAGCGATGCCGCAGCGCCGTCCGGCAGGAGCGTGACCGGGATCCCGTCCTGCAGGAGCTCCCAGGCAGTCAGGCGGGCTCCCTGCAGCCACGGCCGCGTCTCGTCCGCGAAGACGGCGCACTTCTTTCCCGCCTCCAGCGCCGCCCGAACCACGCCCAGCGCGGTTCCGTACCCGGCCGTTGCCAGGCCGCCCGCGTTGCAGTGAGTGAGGATCCCCCGGCCGTCGGGGACCAGCGCCGCGCCGTGGCGCCCGATCGCCTTGCACGCGGCGAGATCCTCCTCGAACAATCGGTCCGCCTCCGCCTTCAGCATCTCGAACGTGCGCGGCTGGACCGCCGAGAGGCGCTCGACCGCCCAGCGCAGATTGACGGCGGTGGGGCGGGAATCGAGCAGCGTCTCTCGCGCCTGCGAGAAGTCCTCGCCGGACCTGGCGGCGAGCGCCAGCCCGTAGGCGGCGGCGCACCCGATGGCCGGCGCGCCGCGCACAACCATCTCCAGGCAGAGTGCGCCCGCAGTCGGCGTCGCGGAATACGGCGGGATCTCCCGAAAGCCCATCGACCGGTAGAGCGCCACGGCCTCTTCCATTCTCTCCGCGATGGTATCGAGCACGATCCGCGAGAACCCGAGCTCCCGGGCCTGGGATACTGCGGCGTGCGCGAGCGCTCGACCCACGCCGCTGCCGCGAGCCGCCGGACGCACGTACAAGCGCTTCATCTCCGCCGTCGACGCGTCCACCGGGCGAAGGGCGACGCAACCTTGTCCAGGCGCCAGCAAGAGGATCCCCCGGGGCGGCGCGTACGCCCCCGGTAACGCCGCCAGCTCCGCGTCGAAGCCCTGGAAGCAGGGCGTGAATCCGAACGAGCTCCAGTACTCGACGAACAGCGACCGCACCTCGTCGAGCTGAGGTCCGGGGCGATCGACGCGGGCGAGCTGCATGGAAGCCATTCTATTCGGGCTTGGGCGGTGTCGCTCTCACCGCCAGCCAGGCGAGCAGGGTCGCGAGAAGGGCCGGACCTCCGAGGGAGGCGAAGAGCATCATTCCCTCGCGCGCCGCCTGCTCGATCAGATGGGGCCGGCGCGCGCCGCCGGGCGTGACCAGGGTCGCCGAAGTGCGCAGGACGATGTCCTTGACGGCGAATCCCAGCGTCACCCAGGCGACGATGAGCGAAAGGAGCAGCAGCCACTTGAGCCAGCGGCGCGTCCTGGTCGGCGAAGAGAAGGCGACCACGCCCGCGAGGGCGAGCGAGGTCAGGAGGAAGGTGGCGAAGAGCGCCGGCACGCGAGGAGATTACTTCGCCTTGTGCGTGCCGTCCGCTTCGCCGAGCTTCTTCTTGAATAGCCCGTTGAGGGCGCCCGGGTTGCCCTTGCCTTTCAGGTCCTTCATCGCCTGACCGACGAAGAAACCGAGCAAGCTGGCCTTGCCGCCCTTGTACTTCTCCACTTCGGCGGGATGCCGCGCGATCACCGCGTCGACCACCGCTTCGAGCGCGGCCGAATCGGAGACCTGGGCCAGGCCCTTGCGCTCGACGATCTTCTCCGGCGCCTCTCCGGTGCGGATCAGCTCGGCCAGCACCTCCTTGGCGGCGGTGGAGGAGATGGCGCCGGAGTCCTGCAGCTTCCACACTGCGGGAACGAGAGCCGGATCGAACTTCAGCGCGCCGAGGTCGGCCTCGTTCTCGTTCACCGCGCGGGCCAGCTCGCCGACGACGAACAGGGCGGCGCGCTTCGCGTCGACGCCGATGCGCCGGTGCACCTCGACCAGGCGGGGATCGCTGACGATGGCGCGCGCGTCCGCCGCCGGGACGCCGGCGGCGCCGAGCATTTCCACGACTTCCTGCGGGAGCTTGGGAACGGTGACGCTGTCGAGCAGCTCGCGGGAGACGAGCAGCGGAGGCAGGTCCGGCTCGGGAAAATAGCGGTAGTCGTTCGCCTCTTCCTTGCTGCGCATCGGACGCGTGACGCCCTTCTCGTTGTCGAAGAGCCGCGTCTCCTGTGCGACCTTTCCGCCGCCCTCGATCAGCTCGACCTGCCGCGCGATCTCGTACTCGATCGCTTGCCGGACGAACCGGAACGAGTTGATGTTCTTCAGCTCGACGCGCGTCCCGAGCTTGCTCTCGCCCTTGCGGCGCACGCTCACGTTCGCGTCGCAGCGGAACGAACCCTCCTCGAGGTTGCCGTCGTTGATCCCCAGGTAGATCAGCGCGAGCCGCAGCGCCTTGAGGTATTCGCTCGCCTCCTCCGCCGAGCGCAGCTCGGGCTTCCCGACGATCTCGATGAGCGGCACCCCGGAGCGGTTGAGGTCGACCTCGCTGCCGCCCTCCGCATGGATGTTCTTGCCGGCGTCCTCCTCCAGGTGGATGCGCTCGAGGCCGATCTTCCCCAGCCCGGGCACCGGCACCGCGCCGCCGGAGCAGATGGGCAGCTCGTACTGTGAGATCTGGTAGCCCTTCGGCAGGTCCGGATAGAAGTAATTCTTCCGCGCCCAGATGCTGCGCTCGGCGATCCGGCAGCCGAAGGCCTTGCCGGCCTTGATCGCCATCACCACCGCGCCCCTGTTCAGCGCGGGCAAGGCGCCGGGCAGGCCGAGGCAGACGGCGCAGACCTGCGTGTTCGGTGGCGCGCCGAACCGCGTCGAGCAACCGCAGAAGATCTTCGACCGCGTCAGGAGCTGCGCGTGGACTTCCAGGCCGATGACCGGCTCGAAATCCGCCACGGCCACGGCTAGTGGTCCTCCACGATCGGCGGCAACCGGTGCCCCGGCGGCTCTGCCGCGCGCGCGATGCGAAGCAGCGTCTCCTCGTCGAACGGCTTGCCGATCAACTGCAGGCCGACGGGCAGCCCCTTCGAGTCGAATCCGCAGGGGATCGAGATTCCGGGCAGCCCGGCCAGGTTCACGGGAACAGTGTAGACGTCGCTCAGGTACATCGCGAGCGGATCGTCCAGCTTCTCGCCGAGCCGGAACGCGGTGGTCGGGCTGGTCGGCGAAACCACCGCATCCACCGTGGCGAACGCCTGATCGAAGTCGCGGCGGATCAGCGCCCGCACTTTCTGCGCGCGCAGGTAGTAGGCGTCGTAGTAGCCGGCGCTCAGGGCATATGTTCCGAGCATGATCCGGCGCTTCACCTCGGCGCCGAATCCCTCCGCCCGCGTCTTCTCGTACATCTCGAGGAGCTGGCCCGCGCGTGCGCGGTACCCGTAGCGGACTCCGTCGTAGCGCGCCAGGTTCGAAGAGGCCTCCGCGGTCGCGACGATGTAATAAGTCGCGATCGCGTGCGGCGAATTCGGCAGGGAGATGTCGCGCACTTCGCAGCCGAGCCCGCGCAGCCTTTCGATGCCCGCGCGCACGGCCCGCTCGACCTCCGGCGAGAGCCCTTCGCCGAAGTATTCGCGCGCCACGCCGATGCGCAGGCCGCTGACGCCCCGTCCGAGCGCGGCCGCGTAGTCGGGCACCGGGCGCTTCGACGAGGTCTGATCGTTCTCGTCGTAGCCGGCGACCGCGGCGAGCAGGTACGCCACGCCGCGCACGTCCTGCGCGAACGGCCCCACCTGGTCGAGCGAGCTGGCGAATGCGATCACGCCGTAGCGCGAGACGCGCCCGTAGGTCGGCTTCATACCGGCGCACCCGACCATGGCCGCGGGCTGGCGGATCGACCCGCCGGTGTCGGTCCCGAACGCGCCGGGCACCAGCCGCGCGGCTACTGCCGCGGCGCTCCCGCCCGAAGATCCACCCGGCGTGCGCGACAGGTCCCATGGATTCATGGTGGGCCCGTAGGCGCTGTTCTCGGTGGACGAGCCCATGGCGAACTCGTCCATGTTCAGCTTGCCCACGATCACCGCGCCCGCCTGCTTCAGCTTGCGCACCACCGTGGCGTCGTAGGGAGGGATGTAGCCGCGCAGGATCTTCGAGCCGCAGGTCGTCTCCACTCCCTCCATGCAGTAGATGTCCTTGAGCGCGATGGGAATGCCGTCCAGCGGCCCGGCGGGGTTGCGGTTCGCGCGGCGCTGCGCGGCCGCCTTGGCGGCGGCGTGCGCCTCGTTCTCGGTCAAGCGCAAGAACGCGTGCAGCTTCCCGTCGACCGCGCGGATGCGAGCGAGCGACGCCTCGAGCAGCGCCTCCGGAGAGACCTCGCCGGACGCGAGCGCGTCGGAGATCTGCGAGAGCGGCAACAGATCCGTCTTCACTCGATGATCCTGGGCACGACGAATGCCTTGCCGTCCTGCTGGGGCGCCTGGGCCAGCACCTTGTCGCGGGGCAGGCTCGGCCGCGGTTCGTCCTCGCGCATGACGATTCCGCCCGCGGCGTCGCCCGCGAAGCTCAGTGGCTCCACGCCGCTGACGTCCACTGCTTGCAGCCGCTCGATGTACTCGAGCACGTGGCCGAGCTGCGCGGCGAAGCGCTCCTCCTCTTCCGGCGAGAGGGCCAACCGGGCAAGGCGTGCCACGTGCCTCACCTGCGCGCGATCGATCGCCACTTCGGGCTCCTACGGCTTGCTCGCCGACTTGAACCAGTTGAGCACGGCATCCATCACCCGGTGCGGCTCGGAGTGCGCGTGCAGGTCATCCCAGGCGGCATTCTCGAGGAACGCGCCTCCACATGCCGGGCAGTGCAGGATGCGCACGCCGGCCGCGTTCTCCGGGACCATCAGAGCACCGCACTGAGGACAGCGCCCCGCGTGCAGCTCGCGCAGGGCGTCCTTCTCGCTCTGCCTCAGCCGTTTTTGCTCTTCGTAGTGCAGTTGGCGCAGGCGCTCCGCGTTCTCGCGCGCGAAGTACTCGTCCTCGGTGTTGCTCGGTTTTTCGATGGTCATCTCGCGTCCCGTCCGGCTACTTCCGCTCCGCCGCCCCGCCGAGCTGCTCCAGGAGGGCCTGGGCACGCTCGTGCTGCGGAGACAGGCGCAGCGCCTCCTTCAGCTCCGCGCGGGCATTGGTTTCGTCCTTGAGCGCGTGGTGGACGACGGCGAGGCGGTAATGGATTCGGGCGCTCTGCGGATTCGCCGCGAGCGCCGCCTTCAGCTTCGGGACCGCCTTCTCCGCGCCGTCGTCTTCTTGCGCCAGGGCCAGGCCCTGGATCAGCGCGGCGCGAGACTCGTCTTTCACGTCCTTGAGATACCGGTTCATGCTCGAGGGCAGCCGCTTCGCGCGGTAATAGTCCGCGAAGGCGAGCTGCAGATCCTGCGAGTCCGCGTTGGCCTTCACCGCCGGAGAGAGCAGGTCGAACGCCGATTTCACTCTCGCCTTTGCCTGCGTCTGCAGCTGGGCGACGCGCGGATCCTCCGCGTTCTTCTCCCCGATGCGGCTCGCCTGATCGTTCAAGGCGTCCGCCCATTGGATCTCGATGCGTGCCAGCGTCGCCGTCGCCTGCGGAAAGCGCACCCGCAAGCCGGCGACCTCGAGCGCATCTCGCGCCTTCGTCTCCGCGCTCGCGATCGAGGCGAGCGAGTCCTTCTCCGCGTCCGCCCCGGCGGAGGCCAGCGTCTCGATCGCGGCGGGAGGCGGCGCGCGCGGCGCCAGCCTTCGATACGCGACCAGGCCGGCGCCGACGACCAGCAGCAAGGCAAGGCCCGCGGCCACGCCGATGATCAGACCGCGCGGCGGAGCGCGGTCGAACGTACCGGGCTCGGGCGACGGCTCTTCGTCCGCGACCTCGTGCTCTTCGGCCGGCGGCGTGGCCTGCGCGGCGAAAGCACCCGCCACGATCAGATCCGGTGTGGTCGTATGCTCGAGCGCCCCGGCGGCGGGCTCCGCGGCGGCGTCCGCCGGGGGCGGCGCGTCGCTGGGCGGCTCCGGCGTCGGAACGGGCGTCGGAACCGGCGTCGCGATCGGCATCGGGGCGGCGGTGGACGCGCTCCTCCCCTGAGGTTGCGGCGGCCCGAACACCAGCGTCGACCGCTTGCCGGAAACAGTGGACTGCCCCACGGCGGGAGGACTCGACACCGATGGGGGAGTGAGCGGGACCTTTGGCACCCGTGGCTGGCCGAACGCGGCAGTGCTGCTCGCGCCTGCTTGCGACCCCTTGCTCACGGCAACACCCGCACCGGGTAGATTAGCGGCGGGGAACATCATGGTCCTGCCCGCCTCCTCCGGAGCGGGCGGCGCGGCGGAGACGGCCGCATTTGCTTTCGGGCTCTGCGGGAGCGGCTTGGCAGGCGCGGACGGTCTCGATGCAGGCGGCACGGCGAAGATCGCCGTTGAGTTCATGTCCGGCGATCTGGCGGTCGCGGCCGGTCTCGGTGCCGGCGGCGACATCTGCGGCGCCGGCGCTGCGGGACGGGTCACCCTGAACGTGTTCTGGCACTTTCCGCACCGCATGGTGAGGCCTTGCGGGCCGATCCGGGCGTCATCGACGCGATAACGGGCCTGGCACTTGTCGCAACGGACTTCCATCGGTGCGTCTCCGGGCGAACGCTGACCTATAGGATTCGCAGGGTATCCTGTAAAGCGGCGGTATCAGACTCCCCCGCACCCGAAAAGTTGACGGAACAGGGGTGCCTCTTACAGTCGGTCGAAGGCGCGCCGCCCGGAAGGGAAAGGTACGCCCGGAGGAGCGGATGGGGCGCAAGGACAAGTCGGGGCTGAAGCATGCCGGCTGGAAGCCGGTCGTGGGGATCCTCCTGGCGGGTGTCTCGCTGGTTTCGATCCTCGCGCTCTCCTCGTACCGGCCGCGGGGCGCCGCGGGAAACCTGGCCGGACCGGTCGGCTACGGCCTCGCTGCAGGGCTGCTGGAGGCAACGGGTATCGGGGCGTATGCACTCGCGATTTTCCTGCTGGCCATCGCTTGCGCGCTGCTGGTCGGCCGGCCGCGGCTCTCGTTCGCGCGGGCAGGGTCATGGCTCACCTTCTCGCTCTGTACCATGGGGCTTGTGGATCTCCTGGTGCACGTGCGGATCCAGGGGCACGCGGCGGGCGGGGCAGCGGGCGCGATGCTCGCGGGCGTGGCGCGCTCGGCGCTCTCGGTTCCAGGGGCAGCCGTGCTTCTCTGCGCGGTCGCCGCCGCCGCGCTCGTCGTCGCCACTGATCTCTGGGCGCTGCACGCGGCGCGCGGCGCCGCCAGGCTCGGCGTCGCTGGAGGGGCCCTGGCCGTGCGCGGAGCCGCAGCGGCGATCGCGAAAGCGCGCACCGTATCGTTCCCTGACGAAGCGGATCTGCTCGCCGGGGACGACGGGCGCATCGTCGACCCGCGCCGCAACGCTGGCCTCGCGCTGGCGGCAGCTTCCGCCGGCGAGCCGCCCGAGGATCCGCGCGAGCCGCTGCCCGCCGGCGGACGCCGCAAGTCCATGCCGGATCAGGCCGCGGGCGCCGTCCGATCCGAACCCCCGGTGGCGACCGACCCCGACATCGCCCCTGTGGAGAGCGCGCCGCCTCCGCAGATCGTCGAGCCAAAGACCTCGCTCAGGCCGCGCCAGTATTCCTTCCCGCCGGAGCCACGGTCAGTCGAGCCAGCGGGCAGCTTCACCATGGCTCCCGGTCACAGCGCCTTCGTGCCGCCGCCGATCTCGATTCTCACCGGCGAGGCATCGCCGGCCTTGCCGCTCGATCGCGACGGCCTGACCGCCACCGCGGAGAAGCTGCGCCAGAAGCTCGCCTCGTTCGGCATCCAGGGCCAGGTCACCCAGATTCGACCCGGCCCGGTGGTGACGATGTTCGAGTTCCTGCCCGCCGCCGGCATCAAGGTGAGCCGCATCGCCGGCCTGGCCGACGACCTGGCGATGGCGATGGAGGCGCTGCGCGTCCGCATCGTCGCGCCCATCCCGGGCAAGGGTGTCGTCGGCATCGAGGTCCCGAACAAACAGCGCGAGACCGTGGTGCTGCGCGAGCTCGTCGAGCAGGACGCCTTCCAGAAATCGCACAGCAAGCTGGCGATGTGCCTCGGCAAGGACATCGAAGGCATGCCTTACGTCGCCGACCTGGCGAAGATGCCTCACCTCTTGATCGCCGGCACCACCGGCTCGGGGAAATCAGTGGCGGTCAACTCGATGATCGTCTCGATGCTGCTGAGGGCGACGCCGGAGGAAGTGCGCTTCCTGATGGTGGACCCGAAGATGCTCGAGCTGTCGGTCTACGAGGGCATTCCCCACCTGCTCCTGCCCGTGGTCACCGATGCGAAGAAAGCGGCGATGGCGCTGCGCTGGGGCGTCGAGGAGATGGAGCGGCGCTACCAGCTGCTCGCTGAGTGCGGAGTGCGCAACATCGCCAGCTACAACAAGAAGGTGGAGAAGGAAGGCGACGGCGCGCGGCGGCCCCACCGGCCGCCGAAGGAAAAGCGCGTCGTCGATCTCACACCGGCGCCGCCCGCGGAGACGGTTCAGTCCGACCCGGCCCCTGCGGCGGGCCCGCAGATCGTAGAACAAAGCGGGGCCCGTGAGCCCCTGAAGAAGCTCCCTTATCTCGTGATCATCATCGACGAGCTGGCGGATCTGATGATGGTCGCCTCGCGCGAAGTGGAGACGTATATCGCGCGGCTGGCGCAGATGGCCCGGGCTGCGGGAATCCACCTGATGGTGGCGACGCAGCGGCCTTCGACAGACGTGGTCACCGGCGTCATCAAGGCGAACTTTCCCTCGCGCATCTCCTTCCAGGTCGCCTCGCGGCACGATTCCGCGACCATCATCAACTCCCCGGGGGCCGAGTACCTGCTCGGAATGGGCGACATGCTCATCCTGCCCCCCGGGACGTCCACCCTCACTCGGGTGCACGGCCCCTACGTGGACGAGAAGGAGATCCATGCCGTCGTGGACCACTGGAAAGTGCAGGGCGCGCCGGTCTACGACCCGAACATCCTGCGGCCGCGCGCCGAGGACAGCGATGGGCTTGCGGTCGACGACGAAGGTCCGGACGAGCTCTACGACCAGGCCGTCGCCGCGCTGGCCGACATGCGGTTCGTCTCCATCTCGCTTCTGCAGCGCAAGCTGCGCGTGGGGTACAACCGCGCCGCGCGCATGATCGAGCGCATGGAGCGGGACGGGATCGTCGGGCCGGCCGATGGCGCCAAGCCGCGCGAAGTGCGCATCCGGCCGCTCGGCGAAATGCCGGGCGCGGGGGCGTAGCTCCGGGTTGGAACCGGCGGTTTCGGGCGGCGTGAAGTTGCCGATCTCACGTGCGAAAGCGGAAACGGCATTCGGGTATGGCGGGTCGGGAAGGTTGACAACAAGGGCGATACTCCGTAGGAAACGGCGCGCGCCGGAGCGACAGCGCCGCGCCGGACCGGCAATTTCCGCCGGCCGTTTTACCGAAGGATGACGTCTCAAATGGCAACTGGAACTGTGAAGTGGTTCAACGATACCAAGGGGTTCGGTTTCATCACGCAGGACGGCGGTGGTGAGGACGTGTTCTGCCACCACACGGCCATCAAGGCCGATGGCTTCCGCACCCTTGCAGAGGGCCAGAAGGTGGAGTTCGACGTGGTGAAAGGTCCGAAGGGGTTGCAGGCGCAGAACGTCCGCAAGCTCGCGTAAGAACGGTTCCAGAAGAGCCGTTTGGGGCCCGGTCCTGAAAGGGACCGGGCCTCGTTGTTTTGGATCAGCCCGATCTCCGCCGCGGCTCCGGCAAGGCGGGTACGGGCGGCGGATCGGTGAAGCTGCTCGGCAGCAGGTTGAAGGGAAGCAGCTTGAAGAGGATCGGCAGCAGCAGCATTCCTCCGGGCGCGGCGAAGATGGCGAGCGCCGGGATCGTCTTGGCCAGATCGATGAGCTGCTCGCGGATCTTCGCCCTCTCCTCCCCGGATAGCGTTCCTCCGGCGGCGGCCTTCGCCAGCAGCTCTCCCAGCTCGCGCGTCTCGCGGATCTCCTGGAGGAGCCGGTCGAGGTTGTCCAGCACCGCCGCTTCGAGCCGGGTGGTGAGCGCGTGCGGCAAACCCTCCGGCGTCTCCGCGAGCCGCAGCGCGGCCAGCGCGTCCTTGTGCTCGCGGTAGAAATCGGAGACCTCGGCCTCGAGACGTGCCAGCGCGGCGCCGTCCACGCCGACGGCCCGCGCCAGGCGCTCCACGAAAGCGAGCTCGGCCGCCTCCAGGCGGCCGTCCACCAGCGCCGCGAGCAACACCTGCGTGAGGATGAATCGCCGCAGCGCATCGCTGTGCAGCGCAGGCGAGATCTGCTCGACCTCCCGCGGGTGCACAAGCGCCCGGCGCAGGGCCCGCGCCTCGCGCACCGGCAGCCGCTGCGAACGGATCACCTGCTCGATGCCCTTCCTGGTCGCCTTGCCATCCTCCTGCGCGCGGGCGAGCCCGGCCAGCAGCTCGACGAGCAGGGCGCGCCAGCTCAACGCCGCCTTGGCCGCGAGCGCCGACGCGCCCGGGCTGATCCGCGAATGCCCGAAAGCCGACAGCGCGATGGTGGCGCAGGTTCGCGCCTCGATGGCGCAGAGCCCGTTGTGCAGGGGCAAGCCGGCGAACGGGCCCCGCGCGGCCAGGTAGCGCCGCGAGAGGCGGGCGGCGGTCTTGTCGGCGAGCTTCTCCAGGGGGTTGGGAACGGCGGTCGGATCGGCGAACAGGCGCGCCGCCGTTTCCATCTCACCGCTGGCCGCGGCGAGCACCGCGAGCATCTGGGCACGCCGCGCCCGCACGCCGTGCTCGCCGATGGCGCCGGAGAGGAACCACCGCGCGTGCGAGAGCGCCGCCGCCCTCGCGCACAGCCGCACCAGCCCGGCCACGAAATGCGCGTATGCGCGGACGCCGGGAGCCGCTTGCGGATCGAGCTCGATCGCCGGATCCTGCGCGCCCGTGCCGTACGCGAGGCCGCGCGCCCGCAGCATCTCCTCGAGCGCCGCGCGGCGGTCGCCGAGGGGCATCCTTTGCGGCGGGCACTCAGGCGGCTGCGCCGCCACCGCCCCGATCACCGCGAGCAACCACTCCCCGCTCCCCGCGGGTAGCTCGGCCTGCCGGCTCTGATGTAGCAGTCGGGCGATGGCGGGCTCCTCGCTAGCGATTGTAACAGGCGAGCGCCTCTCCGCCGCAGCCCCCTACTTGGCCGCCTTGGCGCGCCGTTTTTCCTCCAGAGAGGCCGGCTGCGCCAGATCGGCAGGAATGCCCGCGGGCTGGTTCGGACGCACGACGCCGAACTTCTCGTACAGCTTGCTCTCCACGTCGGCGAGGATCTCCGGATGCAGCTTGAGGAAGTCGCGCGCGTTCTCGCGGCCCTGCCCGATGCGCTCGCCCCCGTAGCTGAACCAAGCGCCGCTCTTCTCGACGATGTTGTTCTCCACTGCCAGATCGAGCAGATCGCCTTCGCGGGAGATGCCCTGGCCGTAGAGGATGTCGAA
>VBKQ01000157.1 GCA_005879505.1 Deltaproteobacteria bacterium | reverse complement strand
CGGAGCATCTCCTCGGCCGGCGTCGCGAGATCCGCGTCGAGAAACCCGACCATCCGCGCGCCCATCTGCAGCGCCTCCAGTAGACCCTGACGCACGGCCTCCGCTTTTCCCTGGTTGCGGGCAAGGTCGAGGCGCAGCGCGCGCGCCCCGAGCTGCGCGCAGACGGAGGCGAGGACCTCCCGGGTATCGTCGCGCGAGCCGTCGTCGACGAAGAGGATGCGCGTCCCTGGGTGGGAAAGAAGGGGCCGGAACCCTTCCGCCCGCAGGCGCCGCCCCTCGTTGAAGCAGGGAACGACGATCACCAATTCGACCATCTCGTCCTCGGCCATGACGATGCGACTCGCAGGAGAAATCCCCTGCGTGGACCTCCGGGCGCGCGGACCGCTCACAGTGGCTCCGGGAGTGCAAAAAGGCGCTTCGGCCGCAGGGCCTGTGGTACTGAGCGCCTGTGAACGCTCCTCCCCTGCGGCGCGGAGTGGTCGCGGCGCTGACCAGGGCGGGCCTCGACCGGCCCATTCCGGTCTTGCTGGTTTCCGCCCTTGTGGTGGCCGTGTGCGTGAAGCTGGCCTCGGGTCTGGAAATACGCTCCAGCTTCCAGGAACTGCTGCCCGAAGACGTTCCCTCGGTGCGAGAGATCAAGCAGCTGATCCAGCGGGTCGGTGGCGACGGAACGGTGCTGGTGGTGGTGGAGTCGCTGGACGGACCCTCCGGCCTTCCCCGGGCAGAGGCGCTCGCTCCCGCGCTCGCCCGCGAATTCCTCGGGATGGGCCCCGACCAGATCCGCAGCGTGCAGTGGAACATGGCCCCGATCCGGGACTGGTACGAGAAGCACTGGCCTCTCTTCGTTCCGCTCGAGGATCTGCGCCAGGCCCGCGACGCCGTGCGCGACGAGATCCGCCGGCGCACTCTGGCGTCCAATCCGCTGGCCGTGTCGCTGGAAGACGAGGAGGAGCCCGGTGCGCCGGCAACGCTTCCGCAAGCAGCGGACTTCCTCGATCCGAAAAAGCCGCTGCCCCGCGAGCGCGTCGCCGAGCGCTTCGCCAGCTACGTCGACGGGTTCATGGTCTCGCCCGATCATCGTTCGTTGACGCTGATCGTGCGCCCCGCCGGCACCAGCCTGGGAGTGAGCGAGGCGCGGGCGCTGGTCGACCGGATGCAAGCCGTGGTCGATCGCCACAAACCCGAGCTCGAGCGAGACCACCTTCGCGTCGGGTTCGGCGGGACGTTCCCGCTCTTCATCGCCGAATACGAAGCGATCATCAACGACGTCGCGAGCACGGCCCTGATCTGCGTCTCGCTCGTCCTGTTCTCGATCCTGCTCTTCTTCAGGGACGTCCGGTCGGTGACCTCGCTCGGGATCGCCGTCCTGATTGCCGTGGGAGTCACCTTCGGGCTCACCCGCCTGGTGATCGGCTACCTGAACACGCAGACGGCCTTCCTCGGCGCCATCGTGGTCGGCAACGGCATCAATTATGGGCTGATCTATCTGGCGCGCATGAAACAGCTTCGCTGGCAGGGAATGGGCCTGCGGGAGGCCTGTTTGCAGAGCGCCGAGACCACGGCGCGCGCCACCCTGCTCGCCTCCGCGGCCACCAGCGTTTCTTTCGGAGTGCTCGTCGTCGCGGCCAACCGCGGTTTCCGCCACTTCGGGTTCATCGGCGGGATCGGCATGCTGCTCTGCTGGCTGTGCACCTTCCTGCTGGTGCCGGCGCTGCTCACGGTCTACGAGAGGTTGCGCGGAGCGCCCAAGGTGCGGCCGGACACCACGCAGGAAACGTTGCGCCCGGTGGTGGCGCGCATGCTCGATTACCGGCGGCCGATCATCGCCGTCTTCGCCGTGCTGACGGTGATCTCGGCGGTGCTCTTCATCGGGCAGATCCCCGACGCGATGGAGCACAACCTCGACAACCTGACCAACGACCTCAAGGGCCACGACCAGCTCAAGGCCGATCACGATCGCGCCAACTCCGCGCTCGGCCGGTCCATCTCCGGCGCGATCGCGTTGGTCGATTCGTGGGCGGATGCAGACAAATTCTGCGGCGTGATCCGGGAGCGGATGAAGCAGGGGCCCTACGATCAATTGATCGACTCCTGCGACACGCTTTCCTCGGTGGTGCCGCGCGATCAGGACGAGAAGCTGAAGGTGATCCGCGAGATCGTCGCCGAGATGCCCGACCGCCTCGTCCGCAGGCTCGACCCCGCGGAGCAGCAGCGCGTGCGCGAAGTCCGGGAGCAGCTCGCGGCGCAGAGGCCGGTGAAGGTCGAGCAGGCGGATCCGGTGCTGGTCGATCGCTTCCGCGAGCGCGACGGCACCGTCGGCCGGCTGGCGGCGGTGACGGCCAAGCCGCTGGCGAGGCTCGAGCTCGCGCAGAACCTGGAGGACTTCGTCCGCGGCGTCCGCGGCGTGCAGGTCGACGGCAAGACCTACGACGCGACCGGCGAGAACGTGATCTTCGCCGACCTGCTCACGAACATCGATCGCGAGGGCCCCCGTACCACGTTCCTCTCCTTCGCGGGCGTCTGCCTGCTGGTGCTCCTCTTCTTCCGCCACCTGCGGACCGCCGCGGAGGTGATGGGCTCGCTCTTCATCGGCGTCGTCCTGATGTGCGGGATCGCAGCAGCGGTGGACTTGAAGATCAATTTCTTCAACTTCATCGTCTACCCGATCACCTTCGGGATCGCTGTGGACTACGGGGCGAACATCGCTGCTCGGGTCCGCGAGCGGCGAGGCGACGTGATCGGCTCGCTGGCGGAAGTAGGCCCGGCGGTGATGCTCTGTTCCTGGACGTCGATCATCGGGTACGGATCGTTGTTGTTCTCGCTGAACCGTGCGTTGCGCAGCTTCGGCTGGTACGCGATGGCGGGCGAGGTGACCACCATCATCACCGCCATCGTCCTGCTCCCGGCGCTGCTCTGCGCGGCGCGTTCCAAGAAAAGCGCGGAAGAGGCCGGGTTTCCCGAGCGCTCCGCCGCCGGCGCACGTCCTGATACACTGAAGGGGTGACGCGGCCCTCCCGACCTTTCCTCGCGCTCCTTCTCCTCGCGAGCGGGCTCCTGCTGTACGTGGCCTTTCCCTTCCGGACTCCACTCTTCCTCGCGGTGGTGATCGCGGCGGTGCTGCACGATCCTCTGGAGCGGCTGACCATCGCCCTTCGCGGGCGGCGCACCATCGCCAGCGCGCTCGTCACCCTCGCCGTCTTCGTCCTGATCGTGGCGCCGTTCGCGGCGCTGGTTGGATTCGTCACCCGCGAATCGGCGGCGGGACTCACCTACCTGCGCGAGACGCTCGGGGTGAGCTCGGTATCCGAGCTGCGCGGCGTCGAGCTGCCGGCGGTGCTGCAGCGCACCCTGGAGGTGCTGCACCTCGACAGCGAGCAGGTGTTCGATGCGGTCTCCAGGCTGGTGGAGATCGTCCAGGGGGCGTTGCCCGAGATCCTCGCCTCCGGCAGCCGGGCCGTGCTGGCGACGGCGATCATGCTCATCGCTCTCTACTTTCTCCTGCTCGAGGGCTCCCGCGTCGTCCAGTGGGCATGGCGCGTCTCGCCGCTCGACGCGCGGCAGACGCAGGAGCTGACGGCGGAGATGCGCCGGGTCACGCGCGCCACGGTGATCGGGATCCTCGCCACCGCGGTCTTCCAGGGCGTTGCCGCCGGCGCCGGGTACCTCTTCGCCGGCATCCCGCATGCGGCGTTCTTCGGGCTGCTCACGGCCATGGTCTCCTTCGTTCCCGGCGTGGGCACGAGCCTGGTGTGGGGGCCGGCCTCCGTCTCCCTCTGGATGGGCGGCCGTCCCATCGCTGCCGTCACGCTCGCGTTGTTCTGCCTGGTGGTCGTGGTGGGCGCGGAGCAAGTGGGCAAACCGCTGCTGATGCGCGGCCAGGTGCAGATGCACACCGGGCTCATCTTTCTCTCCCTGCTCGGAGGCCTGGCGATGTTCGGTCTTCTCGGTGTCCTGCTCGGGCCGCTGATCGTCGCCTTCTTCCTGGCGATGGTGCGCATCTACGAGCGCGATTTCCGCGCCTCGGACGCGCCTCCGATCGCTTCCGACCGCGCCGCATAGCAGGCCGCCTCCACTGCGCGGCTGACGTCGTACAGCATCGCGCCGCGGTCCGTCACCGGCAGCTCCGGCGCCGGCATCCGCGTGCGCTGGAGCAGCCGGTTGTAGCCGAGCTCCGCCAGCGGCCGCAGATGGAAGACGTCGTAGAGGTTGTACTCGACGAGCCGCCGCAGCGCGGCTGGGTCGCCCTGGATCTGCGCGCGCCAGAGCGCAACCGCGTCCGCGCCCGAAAGCGTTGCAAGGTGCGGTGGCCGGAAGAATCCGGCGCTCGCCTCGAGCGGCTTCAAGCCGCCCTTCTGGCCGAGCCGCCGATACACGTGGCAGAGGTCGATGTGCACGGCCGGTGCCTCCCAGAGAGGCAGCACCCGCCGCAGGATGGGAAGATCGAAGGCGGTGCCGTTGAACTGACCTTCTCGCCGGCCGCCTCGATGTCGAGGAAGGCGGCATCGTCGATGACTTGAGGAAGAAGACGCCAGTGCTCGGTCTGCGGGAGGCCGCGGGCGAAGAAGTCCAGATCGCCCTCCGCCAGCTTGCGCAGGGAGACCGCGACTCCTTCGCGCAGCTTGGCGTCAAGGCGCGTCGAGAGCACGTCGCCAGCCTGCGGCAGCTCCGCCCAGCTTCGCACGCCCGAGAACCAGAGCTGCCGCTCGCGCAGCGGCCCGATCCCCGCGATGTGCCGGAACGAAGCGGTGATCACCAGAGCTCCTCTTCCGCCAGCCGGACGAGGATGGGAACGTCGGCCTCGCAGAACGGCAAACCGGGGAGATCGCGACGCGAGACCCAGCGGATCTGGTCGCAGGCGAGCGGCCTCGGTTCCTCGCCGGCGTGGAGTCTGCACCGATACAGCGCGAGCTCGACCTGCAGATCGGGGTAGATGTGCTCGACGCGAGCGTACTCCTCGCCGATCGATGCGCGCACGCCCAGCTCCTCCTGCAGCTCGCGCGCCAGGGCCGCCCGCTCGCCCTCGCCTGGCTCCACCTTGCCGCCCGGGAACTCCCAGAGCGAGGCGCGCTCGCCCTTGGGCCGGCGAAGGGACACCAGCACCTTGCCGTTGCGCTCGATCACCGCCGCGACCACCAGAACGCGGCGGAGCCCCGTCATGGCAAAAGGCCCAGCGAGAACAACGTCCCGCCGTTGGAGAGCACGAACGCGATGCCGGGCAGCGCGTAGACCGGCTGGGAGAACCCGCTGCCTGGGTCGAACGCGCCTCGCGCCGCGCCCGTCCGCAGATCCACGCCCATGAGCGCGCCGCGGTCCTGGGCGACGATGATCAGGCCGCCCACCGCGACCGGCTGCGTCGGATACCGGTCCTTGCCCAGCTGGAGCGTCCAGAGCTTGACGCCCGTGGAGCGGTCGAGCGCCACCAGCTCGCCCCGCCCTCCCCCGACGACGCGAGCGCCCTCGACCACGACGTGGTTGGCGCCCGCGAGCGGATACGTCCAGGCGGGATTCCCGGTAGCCGCATCGAGCGCCACGATGCCGGCCTTCGCGCTGGCCACATAGATCCGGGTATCGGCTTCCGGCGCCTCGATCCAGTCGACGTCGAGGTAGTCGCCGGTCCCGCTCACCTGCCGCGTCCAGTTCGCCACGCCGTTTTCCGGCTGCAGCGCCGCGACCACTCCGTCGGCGAAGCCGCCGAACAGGACGCCGTGGGCGATCTTCGGCTGCGCGTCGCCCCGGATGGTGAATCCGCCGGGGGCATCCCGGTGGAACTTCCAGACCCGCTTCCCGTCCTTCAGGTCGAGCGCGGTGACGGACTGCTCGCTCGACATGACGAAGAGGCGTCCCTCCGACGCCGTGGGCGGCGTGGTCAGCTCTTCGTGGATGTCAGAGCGCCAGCGCAGGGCGCCGGTGAAGCGGTTCAGCGCGTACACCACCCCGTCGCCGCCCGCGACGTACAACGTCTCCCCTTCGATCGCGGGCGAGGCCAGCACGGCGCCGCTGGTCTGGAAGATCCAGGCCGTCCTGCCCCGGAACCGGCAGCGCACCTTGCCATCGCGCGTTCCCACGTAGAGCCGGGTCTGCGCGCTGTCGAGCACGGGGGTCGCGGTCTCGGTGGGAGAAAAGGGCAGCTTTCCCTGCGGGACGATGTGCTGCATCTCGCCCACGAAGAATGGAGGATCGAGCGGGCCGGGCCGGCGCGGGGACCGTGGGCCGTGCTCGAGCGGCGTCCAGGAAAAGGCGAGCAAGGCGAGCAGGATCACTTCTGCTTCTTCCCTTGCGGCTTCTTGCCCGGCGCCTCCTTCGGCTCCGGTTTCGGCGCGGGCGCCTGCGCCTGTCCAGGCACGAACGGCGGAAGCGACGCCAGCTCGAGCCGCTCGTTCGCTTCGCGGACGACGTCGAGGTCCTTGGGATGCTCCTTCGCCACCCGCTCGAGCTGCTGCTTCGCGTCGGCCTTGCCCTCGAGCAGGGCGAGGCGGGCGAGCTGGTAGTCGCCCCGCGCCGGCAAATCCAGATCGCGCAGCTTCTCGAACGCCGTTTTCGCATCGTCGAGACGATTCTGCGCCTCGAGGGCGTATCCGAGCGACTCCTGCGCGAACGGGCGCAGCGGGTGCCCCCTCGACGCGCCGGCGAGGAACTCCTCCAGGTCCTTCTGGGCGCCGGCAGCATCCGCGCCCTTGAGCTTGTGGAAACCGATCTCGGCGAGCGCCGTCTGCGCTGCGGTGGTCCCGCGGTGGTCGGCGCGGACCTTCTCGAGCGCGGCGATCACCGCCTTCTCCCGCTCTTCCTTGCTCGCGAACGTTTCCTGGCCGGGCTGGGCCGATGTTTCCGAGGAGATCGTCCGCGATTGCAGCTCGATCGCCTCCGCCAGCCCGGCGCCGGCTTTCGCCTCGCGGGAGCCTTGCCAGGCGCTAAACCCCCACCCGATCAGCCCGATGGCGATCACCGCCCCGGCCGCTCCCAGGACCAGGCCGCGGTTCGCCACCATCCAGGTCATGGCGCGTCCCGCGACGACCTGGAACTCGTCCGGTCGCTTCAGCTGCTTGCGATCGATCCGCTCCGCCACCAACTGCCTCCTGCAGGACGCGCCTTTCTCGCGGAACTCCCCGGCGAAGTCAATCGCCGTGTAAGGTGGCGAGGTGCGTCTGCTCGCCGCGCTTCTGCTCGCATTCCCCGCCACCGCGGCGCCGCTCCGGCCGGGAGATCCTGTATTACAAATCCGCCTGGAAGGGCTCTTCGGCCAGCCCACGACGCAGCTCGGAGCGCGCGGCGGCGCCGCCCTGGGCGCCGGCTGGCGGATGACCGATCAGCTCTGGCTGATCGCCGACGCCGGACAACGGGCCGCTCCCGGCGGGGGCATCAGCTCGCTCGCCTTCGGGATCCAGGCAACGCTGGACGCGACGCCCATCTCTCCCTATGTGGAGCTCGCCGTGGTCGATCTTTCCAATCGCAGGGCGGTGGGCTATTCGCTCGCCACACGCGCCGCGCTCGGCGCGGACTGGATGTTCTCGCGCGGGGCGGGCATCGGTCTGGTGGTGCGGACCTACACCGCGCTCGATCCGGAGAACGACAACCCCACCCTGGCGGGCCTGGAAGCGGCGTTCCGGCTCGTCCTCACCCCGGGAGCACTGTGATGCGCGCTGTTCGCTGCGAGCGGCAGGGGCCGCCCGAAGAGATGAAGCTGGTCGAGGTACCCGACCCGGTACCGGCTGCGGGCGAGGCGTTGGTGCGGTTGTACGCCTGCGGGCTCAATCGCCGCGACGTCTGGATCCGGCAGGGCCTCTACGCGCGCATCCGGCTTCCCTGCGTGCTCGGGTCTGACGGAGCCGGCGTGGTGGAGGCGGTCGGGCCCGGAGTCGATCCGAACCTGATCGGCAAGCGGGCCATTCTCATCCCCTGCGAGAACTGGGGGCCCGATCCGGCTGTCCAGGGAAAGGACTTCCTCATCCTCGGCATGCCGCGACAGGGGACGATGGCGGAGAAGATCGCCATTCCCGCGTCGATGGTCGTGGAGCTTCCCGAGACTATCTCTTTCGAGGAAGCCGCGGCGTTGCCGGTGGCGGGGCTCACCGCGTACCGCTCGCTGGTCACGCGGGGTGGGCTGAAGCGCGGCGAGCACGTCCTCGTCACCGGGATCGGCGGAGGCGTCGCCACCCTCGCCCTGCTCTTCGCCAAGGCGCTCGGCGCAGAGGTGTCGGTGACGTCGGGAAACGACGAGAAGCTGGCGAAGGCGCGCGAGCTGGGCGCGATCGCGGCCGCCAACTACAAGGCCAAGGCGTGGGAGAAGGACCTCGTCGCGCAGGCGGGACGGCCGCCTTCGCTGGTGATCGACGGCGCAGGTGGCGACGGCCTGAACAACCTGATCGGGGCCATCGCCCCGGCGGGACGGATCGTCATGTACGGCGCCACCCGGTTCTCGCCCAGCAAGCTCGAGATGCCGAGGATCTTCTTCAAGCAGATCGATCTGCGCGGTACGACCATGGGCACCGACGACGAGTTCCGCGCGATGGTGGAGCTGGTCGCCCAGCACCGCATCAAGCCGGTGATCGACCGGATCTTCCCGCTCTCCCAGGCGGTGGAGGCGGTCCGGCTGCTCGAGCAGTCGGAGCAGATGGGAAAGATCGTCCTCGACTGCAGGACGTGAAGGGCTCTACAGCCCTCGCAGCGACGCGCGGGCGAGGCCCAGTGCCAGGCCGAAGCGCCCGTCGGGCGATTCGATCCATCGCTCCGGCGTGAAGCCGGATGCATCGATCAGGCGCAGGACCTCCTCGCGGCTGAAGCGGCGCGAGATCTCGGTGCGGATGCCCTCGCCGCGGCCGAGCTTGAGGGTAGTGGCGAGCCGCCCGAGGTGGACCTCGGTGGCCTCCCGCGCGACCAGCCACATCTCGATGCGCCGCTTCTCGACGATGTACGGCGCGTAATGGTCGAACTTGTCGGGCTCGAAGTTGCTGCGCGCGAACGAGTTCACGTTCAGCAGGAGGTTGCGGTTGAATGCCGCGGTGACGCCCGCGGCATCGTTGTAGGCGAGGTGGATGGCCGCCGGATCGGTGACCAGGTTCGCCCCGAGGAGCAGCAGATCGTCGGGCTCCATGTGCTCGCGAACGCGAGAGAGCAGCTTGATGGCCTCATCGTCCTCGTCGTTGCCGATGGTGCCGCCGAGGAACAGCACCAGACGGCGGCCCCCAGCCGGCTTCGGCGGAAGCTGCAGGTCGCCCGTATAGTCTGCGAGCACCTGCTCGACGGGAATTTCTGGCCGCTCCGCTGCGAGGATCTCCTGCGTCCGCCGCAGGGCGTGCGCGCTGATGTCGATGGCGACGTACCTCGGCCGGCCCCCTGCCGCAAGCGCAGCGTCCAGCAGCGAGACGGTCTTCGAGGCGGCGCCGCTGCCGAGCTCGACCACGTCGGTGAGCTTGGGACCCCCCGCCGCCTCGACGATGGCGCTTGCTCGCGCCTCGAGCAGGGCCCGCTCCGTCCGCGTGGGAAAGTACTCGGGCAGGCGCGTGATCTGCTCGAAGAGCGCGCTGCCCGCGTCGTCGTAGAAGTACTTGCAAGGGATCTCGCGTGGGGTTCGCAAGAGCCCGTCGCGCAGCTCCCGCAAGGCCCTGCTCTCCGAGTCGAGCCTGACCAGCGTCGCCGTGCGCGGCGAGTGGGGCCTGGGGAGCAAAGCGCGCCGCACGCGCCGGGCCGGCGATTTCCGTTGCGTCACATCCCCCCCGCACATCGCAAGCCGCTGGGAATCTCCCGGACGCCCGGCTCGTACCAGTTTCGCAGGCTCGGGCGCAACAGCTCGGGCGAGGTGGCCCAGGACCCTCCTCGCAGCACGCGATGGGTGCCGAACCACGGAACCGAGTACCCTTCGTACGGATAAGGGCGGAACCCGGGGTAGGGCAAGAACCAGCTCGAAGTCCATTCCCACACCCCGGCGGGCTCGACCCGCGCTGCCTCCAACTCGTGCTCGGTGGGGAGCCGTGCGCCCCGCCAGCGCGCGTAGGCGTCGGCCTCGTACCAGGAGAGGCAGGTCACCGGCGCGTCGGGCTGCTGCTCCTGAAGAGCGAGCGGCGCGCGCACGTCGTGGCGCTTGCGCCACGCCCAACCCTCCGCGATCCAGTGTCGCGCCTCCCGATAGCCTCCGTCCTGGACGAATGTGGCGAACTCGCCCGCCGTCACCGGCGTGCGATCGAGCCAGAACGGCCGCAGCTCGATCGCGTGCGGTGGCTGCTCGTTGTCGTAGGCGCGCGCGGAGTCCGTAGACCCGACGGTGAGGCGCCCGCCCGGGAGCTCGAGCCGATTCGCGGCCCGGACGCGGAGGACCGGCGGCATGCGGTGCAGCCGTTTCTCGCAGAGCGCGGCGATCACCTGGACGTGCTCCGCATGCTGCAGCTCGTGCTGCGCGACGTTCTGCACCAGGAAGGTCTCGGGCAGACCGAGGATGCCGGGGATGCGACCCGCCCGCAGTCCGGCGCAGACCCGCTCGAGCACGTCGTCGAGCCATACCCGCAGCTCGTAGGGGCTGGGCAGCCTCAGCCGCGAGGTCTTCGCGGTCGCCCTGGGATCGAACAGGGGGCCGTACTGCTGCGGCTCGCCCGGAAGCAGCCACCGGGACTGCATGGAAGCCACATGGCCGAGGTGCCAACCGATGGGGCTATACGTCGGGCTCGGTTGTTCGGCCCAGAGCGCCTCGGGGACGGGATCGACCGCGCGCTGCAGGAAGCGCCGCGCGGACTCGAGCTCGGAGATGAGCAGGTCCGGGGCAGCCGCTCGCGCCTTCATCGCAGCGCCTCGAACATGAGATCCTGGCCGGCGCGGGCGATCGCCAGCTGCCCGGCGGGAACGGCCTTCCATCGCCCTCCGTCGAGCGGCTCCGAGGCGAGGCACACGCCGTCCTTGAATGGCGCCCAGTAGAGCGTCGCCGGGCGGAATCCGCGCGCCCAGCGCACGCCGACGAGCTGCTCCCCGTCACCCAGCAGCAGCGTGGCGACGGCGGTGCGGTCGAGGCTTTCGCAGATCGCCTCGAGCCGCCCGATGCCGTGGCGCACCGAATCGGTGATGAAGCCGTTGTGGGTGAAGGCGATCCGCCCGCGGGCAAAAGGCTGGACGTTCGCGAGCTCGAAGCCGATGCCTGGCGTCGCCGAGCGCACGGCTCCGATCAGCGAGCGCACGATCAGCCGCTCGCTCATCCAACCGAGATTCGCATCCGCCCAGATCGGCGCGGCGGTGCGATAGAGGGCGGGCTCCGGGTTTCCGTCGTCCAGCCAGAGGGCGGCCCCGAATCCGTCGGCATTGACGGTCCCGCTCTCCATCTCCCGCGGCCGATAGCTCTGGACGAGCAGCGAGTGCGGCGGCGCGGAGACGATCTCCCCCACCCGGAGCGCCGGCCCCACGTAGCCCGCCATGCGGCACATTCTGCTACAGGCTGCTCCCTGCGGTTCGCCCTTGCAAGCGCTCGGGAGCGCCCGTGTTGGCGTTCAGCACTCATCACGGGGCGAAGCGCTCTAGCCCTGCTCGTCCGCCGGCGCAGGTTTGAGCCTGGAAAACAGCAGGGCGATCGCCAGGATTGCCGCGATGATCATGAGCGAAGTGCCGGTGGGCAGCTCCACCCATTTGTAGAGCAGCATCTTCAAACCGACGAAGATGAGGATGGCCGCCAGCCCGGGCTTCAGGTAGCGCAGCCGGGCCAGCGCTCCGCGGACGACGAAGTACAGCGCGCGCAGCCCCAGGACCGCGCAGATGTTGCTGGAGAAGACCAGGAACGGATCGTCGGTCACGGCGAAGACAGCGGGGATCGAATCGAGCGCGAACACCAGGTCGGTGGTTTCGGCCGCGATCAGCGCGAGAAGGAGGGGCGTCGCGAAGAGCGACGTCCCCTGCCGGACGAAAAAGTGGTGGCCTTCGATGGTGCTGGTCATGGGAAGCTTTCGCGCCACCCAGCGGACCACTGCGTTGTCCGCGGGCTCCGCGTCCTGCTCGTCCTTGTGGAAGAGGATCTTCCA
>VBKQ01000156.1 GCA_005879505.1 Deltaproteobacteria bacterium | reverse complement strand
CACTGCCTCTGGGCGACGGCGCCTAGCTCTCGTCTCGTCGCTCGGCGCGCGTGCTGCCGCTCCACAACCGAGCACGAATTCGTCCATTCACGGGCTACCCTTGTCCCGCAGCGGTTCGTACCATGACCCCAGAAGTTGCGCGCCGCAGTTCTGACGCAAGGCTACACATGCTGGACGCACGACGTCCCGATGCCGTTACCCCACGATGAGCCGAAAACTCCGCAGCCGCCGACCGCGGAGCGCGTTGTTGCGCGCAGCTTCTACAGGACGCTACGCGAAAACGGGTACACTCCGAAGGAACTACTCGCGGTGTCCACAGAGCTGATCGATCTGATCACCCGAGATCTCTGGCAACACGACTGACTGCAGACGACCACCGTGGCCATCCTCATTCGGGCTCGCTGAGCGCGCGCGGACGGGATCGCGGCTTTTTGGTGCGTCCTCCGGCAGCGGCGAACGCTTTGAGCGCGGCGTCCAGGTCCATGCGTGCACGCTCCAGCGCTGGCATTGCTTGCCGCTTCAAGCGAATCAGCTCGCGGTCCAGGTAGTCCTATGGCGTGATGTTCATGCTGCTCTTCCAGCCATGTTTGATGGCCACTCTCAGGCAGGTCTTCACGCCCTCGCCTCTGCGCCGTCCGTATCTGGTCTTCGGATGCTTCCTCATGACTTCTTTCCCTCTTCACCTGGTCGAGCAGCCGTTGTGAGCCTGATGACCGCGCGCCCACCCGTGGACGGACGCACGAATGAATCGGTCGCGACCCGCGGCACAACCGGAGGAAGAGATGACGGCGGGAACACTCTGCGTGATGCGGCGGGACCGTAGGCTTGAACCTAACGTCAGTGCTTCAGCGATTCTCCCGGCTCCGAGCGCTTTTCACTCTCGCCCTTGACGCCGTATGAGGTTTTGCGCGTGCCCTTCTCGCTCTGCTCAGCGCGCGCCACGCGCTTGCGACTCTTCTTCACGCGGGGCTTCGGCTCAGTCTCTGCCAGACCACGCGGCTTTTGCTCGCCCTCCTGGAACCGACCGGGGCGAGGTGTCGCTGATGGCGCGATGACTCCTTGGTCTCTGTCTGCGGGACCTCCGACATCCCGCTGCGGTCCGCTTGCGACATTGCTCGTCTTGCCACCCGACTGGCGCCGGGCTACGTCCCAAAGGCGGCGAACACCTTCGAGGATGCGCGGGCGCGCGACCAGGATCACACCCGTACCCCCGGCGGTGATCAGCAAGGGAGCGATCCTCCGTGAGCGCCGCTCGCGCGCCAGTGCGGCGCGTCGCCGGGCGATGAGACGCCAGGCGAGCCCAACAAGGATGACGTTCCGTGCAAGTCTGGCAATCTTCATGTGCTCCTCGATTCTTGCGAGTGAAGGTACGCACAAATCGCCCAAACGGCGCCGGACGAGGGAGCGACGCCCTGGCCGTTTGCCAAGATTCCGCGTTGGCTGCGCCGGCATGACGGACATGGGCCCTGGAAACGTAGACGAACCCAAATGGCGCGGCTTTGCTCGTGCGCTGGGTCGTGAGTGGACGCGGAACAAGCTGACGGACGCCGCCGCTGCTCTCACGTTTTACGGCATCCTCGCGCTGTTTCCGTTCATCCTCTTCGTCGTGGCAGCGGCGAGCCTGATCATCCGGCCAGAGCAAGTGCAGGCGCTGGGCGCCGCATTGGCGCGGGACACGCCGCCGGCTCTGGCGCCCATCCTGCTTGCCAGGCTCGCGGAGCTCACTTCGCGGCCGCGCGTGGGCGTCCTGACCTTGAGCGCGCTTGCGGCGTGTGGTCATCGACGACGGGTGTCGCCAGTCTCGTGACGGCCCTCAACTCTGCATACGGCGTGACCGAGCGGCGTCCGCAGTGGAAGATCTACCTCATGGCATTCGCGGTCATGCTGAGCGCAGCCCTTCTGGCTTTGCTGGCGGCCGTCATGGCCGTAGTCGCTCCGATCGCCGGGAGGCAACTCGGCGCTTCATCACAGCTCCTCGTCGGTTGGCTGCGGTTGCCCGTCGCGACGTTCCTGATGATGATCGTCTGGGCAACCATCTACTACGTCCTTCCGAACGTGACGCAGACGATCCGATTGATCATGCCGGGGTCGGTCGCGGGAGTGCTCGTCTGGCTCGGCGCAACGCTCGGGTTCTCGTTCTACGTTTCGCACTTCGGCAACTTCGGAATCACCTATGGAGCCCTGGGAGGAATCGTCATCCTTCTCGTCTGGATGTGGTTTTCGTCGCTTGCTTTGATGTTGGGGGCCGAGATCAACGCTGTCCTCCGGCGTCCACCGAAGTGAGCGTGCTCGCTTCCCCCCTGTTGCGCCAGGCGGCCCCTTCTGCGCCGGACATTTCTGTCGCGAGGCACGACGTGGCGTGCCGTTGTACCCGCTGAGTCCTATTTTCTCAGCCCCAGCACGGAGGTCGAGACAGGTGATTGCGACACCGTCGACGCGCGAGGAGAAGCATTTTCAGATGGATCTGGAGGAGGTGACCCTCCACTGGACCGAGGTGGGCGAAGGGTTGCCCGTCCTGCTCTTGCACGGCCTCAGCGACTCACACCGCACCTGGCGGGAGATCTGGCCGCGGCTGCCGGGTCGGCGCGTACTGGTGCTGGATCTTCCAGGCCACGGGATGTCGAGCCGCCCCGACGCTCCCTACACGCTCGACTGGAACGCGACGCAGGTCGCGCGCTTCATCGAGCGGCTCGACCTCCAGAATCTGGATTGCGTCGGCCACTCTTATGGCGGCGGGGTGGCTCAATGGCTGCTCTTGAAATGCCGCCCGCGGATTCGACGCCTGGCCTTGCTGTCCTCTGGAGGGCTGGGGCGGGAGGTCTACGCGTGGCTGAAGCTCGCATCCGTACCCTTCGTGATCGAAACTTTCGGTCAGCGCTGGATGGCCCCGATCGCCGCCCTCGCCATGGCGCGGGCCACCGGCAGTGATGCACGGGCTGAGATCGCCTTGCTGACTTCCTACCTGCGCCAGCCCGGCAGCGCCCGCGCCTTCTCGCGCACCGTGCGCGACGTCATCCGCTGGCGGGGCCAGACCCGGAATCTCTTCGACGGGATCGGGGAAATCGACGAGCTTCCACCCATGCGCCTCTTCTGGGGAGCGCGCGACAGCATCCTCCCCATATCCCAGGGGGCCGCCATCGCCGGCCTGCTGGAGAGCTGCGAGCTGATTCGCTTCGAGAACGGCAGTCACTTCGTGCACTGGGAGGAACCGGAGGCGGTTGCCAGCGCACTGCGGGGTTTTCTCGATTCCCAGAACGAGCCGGCGGTGCGCTTGAAACCGCATGCCGTGCCGAACCGACTGCCAGCTCGACAAACCGATCCGGTCCGTCGGCGTCTGACTTTCTCGCCCTCGGGGCACACGGTCCGATAGGCACTAGCGTTGTAGATCCTCGTCCTGTTCCTTGCGCAGCGACAGGATCTCCCGAATCACGATCTGGGCCGTCGCCGCCGCCGGGACCGCGATGATCGCCCCGGGAAGCCCCATGAACTCGGCCATGAACAGGATGGCCAGCGTGGTGATGAGAGGATTGACGTGCACCGTGTGGCGGAAGATCAGGGGGCTGAGTACGCTGCCTTCCAGCTGTCCATAGAGAATGAAATAGATGCCGGTGGCCAGCGCCTTCAACGGTCCGCCGGTGATCAACGAGAGCAGGGTGATGGAGCTGCCTGCGACGAGCGGACCGGCGTAGGGGATGGCGCTGGACGCGCCGCTCATGATTCCGAGCGGGAGAAAGAACGGCATGCCCATGATGGCCAGGAACACCGTCGTCAAAGTGGCGTTGATCGAGCAGATGCCGATCAGCCCCCCGACATAGCCGCCGACAGAGCCGTAGACTTTCTCCACGACGCGCTCGTAACGCCGCCGGTTCGGTGGCGAAGCCTCGGCGAGCATCGCGAGGACCAGGTCACGGCCGAAGAGCAGCATGAAGATGGCCAGCAGCAGCAGAGTCACCAGGCCCGCCATCGCGCTGAGCATGCCGCCGATGGCCGTGAGCACGGGGGCCACGGCGCCCGCCGCCGCCGGCACTGCCTGGCGGAGTTGCTCTGTGAGATCGAAGCGCGCGTCCAAGGCGAGGAAGAGGCGCGTCTGCTGGAGCTTCTGCCAGAGCGTGGGCGCCGCGGCGAACAACGCTTTGGCCTGGCTCGCCACGGGCGGAATGAGCATGACGCTCAAGCCGGCGGTCAGCGCGAGCAGCGAGACTACGACGGCGGGTACGGCGATCTTGCGCGGCAGGCCACGCCGGGTCAGCGCTTCGACCGCGTGGTTCATGGCCACGGCCAACATGCCCGCTCCCAGCGAGAGGGTGACCGCGAGCTGCGTTCTCAGGAGGAAGAAGACGAGGGCCGTGACGGCCAGGACGCCGAAGCAGACGGTGAAGACGGTCTTGAGAGTGACCTGCGAGGCGGGGCGAGCCGGTCCGGAGGTGATCATTCCGCCGTTCTACCGGAGTTCGCCGGCGCCGACCTCTTGGCCCGCCTGTGCTCTTCTCCACGTACTCAAATCGAAATTCCGGTCACCGTCGCGAGGTGGCTGGTCCGCTTCAAGTCGGTCGCGTTCTTCGCGCCTTGCCTCAGCGCTCGGTGGCGAACCGGGACGACGGAAGGATTATCACCGAGGCCAGTCTCGTCATCGACGGGCGTGGCAACGTCCTTGACCAGCGCCTGGAAGTCGTGTCCTGCGAGCCCTGGCTGGGCGAGCGCAAACCACGCGGCGGCGTCGGCCGCATCCGCGGCCATGCAGTGGTAGTACAGGGTGTCTCCATACCTTCTTACTCCGAATTCTTTCATGTTCCCTCTGGGCTCGCCGACAGCAAGCCAGTGCATCGTCCAGCCTTGCCGCCGCGAGAGCGCAAGATCAACCGCTTCGACTCCCACGTTTGGCCCAACCATGCGCTCGCTACGCGGAAGCCGGACAGGTGGGCTGAATCCCGGCGTCGAGCTTGTGCCCACCTCACGGGATGTCGTTTTCCTCGCGCCTGCAGCGGTGACCCCTTAGACTCCACGGACCGCTGAGCATCTCTGCTCGCACCTCGGGCTTTCTGAACTAAGTCAGATCACCCCGATCACCTCAAGACTTAGCCACTAGCAGTCCGAGGAGCGACAATGTTCGCTAGAAATATCCGTATGCAGCTCAAGCCCAATAGCACCGCGCAGTTCACCCAGACCCTCGAGAAGGAAGTCCTTCCTGTACTTCGCAAGCAAGCGGGCTTCCAGGACGAAGTGACCTTCATCGTCCCGGGCGGAACGGAAGCGCTCGCGATCAGCTTCTGGCAGTCGAAGGAGAACGCGGAGGCCTACAGCCGCTCTGCTTATCCCGAAGTGCTGAAGACGCTGGGAAAGGTCGTTGAGGGGACTCCTCAGCTTCAGACGTACGAGGTTTCCAACTCGACGATCCACAAGATCGCCGCTCGAGCGTAGGTAGGTAGCACTCGTTCGTCGAGGGCGGCCAAGGCCGCCCTCTTTTTTTTTGCCAGGATCTCCGGCACTGGCCGCTGGGCAATCCGTCGCCGTTGCAGTGCGCTCCAAAAGATGTTTCCGTACGTCGTGCGGCTGCGAGCGTTCGCGAGCACCGCGCTCGACTCGGAGATAGCGCATGAAGACGCCGACGGCGCTGGTGCTCTTCTTCTGCGCCGGGTCTGCCACCCCCGAAGTCACCGAACGGCCGCTGCTGAAGTTCCACGGCAACGTGGCCTTCGACGAGGTCGTCTACCGGAGCACGCTCGATCTGCCGGAGAACGCCCGCGCCACACCCGCCGAGGCGCTTGCAGTGTCGGCGAAGCTGCTCGGCTTCCTCCGTCGCGCCGGCTACGACCTGGCAACCGTTCGCGCCAAAGTCGAGGGCGAGCAGATCTCCGTCGAGATCGACGAAGGCCGGCTCGACAAGATCATCGTCCTGGGCGAAGGCCTCATGGAGACGTTCCGCTTCAAGCTCGAGCTGGCGCTGCCGGCCGGCGTGTTCAACCGGCCGATCCTGGAGCGGCAGTTGCGCGTCCTGGCGGAGCGCTATCGGCTGCGCCGGTACTCGTACGAGCTCGTCCCGGTCGCCGTGCAGGAGAGCAGCGGACCCCAGGTCGAAGAGCTGGAGTCGCTCCCGGGCCTCCCCGGCATCCACCCCGGCTGGCCCTACGAGTTGCACATCCTCATCGCGACCAGCCCGTGGTCGCGGGGGTTCTCGCCCGAGATCTCGACCGGGTCGCCCGAAGGCCTCGGAGTCGGCGGGCAGTATCGCGAGCAGGACTTTCTCGTCTCGGACGACCGCTGGGAACTTCGCGCCAGGGTGGCGGGCGCGCTGCGCGAGCATCTCGATTCGAATTCGTCGCGCGCAGTGTTGACCCGTGTGTTCGCCCAGGGGCGGTGGTTCTCCCCGCCCGTGTTGACCGAGTCACTTCGCCCCGCGCTGACGGTGCGCGGGGACCTCTTGTCGCTCCAGCGCTCCGACCTGCGCCTCGACAGCTTCCATCAGGCCACCTTCGCCGCATCCGTCGACGCGAGCGTGTTCCGGCCGCGTGCGATGGTCGCCCTGGGAGTGGGAATCGAGCGGCGGTTCCTCCTTTCGCTCGTCAAGGCGATCGGGGCCAATCCTCTGATCGACGAGACACCGCGCGCTCAGACCCGCCCCTACGCCGAAGCGATCGCGGAGATCGTCTTCAACCGGGCGAGCTGCGCACCGACCGCAAGAACCTGCTGGATTTCGAGGCGCGCGGCTACTCCGGATCGACTTCCAGCGACAAGGCCCTCTGGATGCGCGGTTCCTATCAGCGCCGGTTTCCCTTCGGCTGGCACGAGCTGTGGTGGGAGGCCCGAGGGACGCTGCTCGTGGGTGGGGTGTTGTTTCCGGACGAGGAATCGATCGGCAGCCACCTGCACGGTGCGTTCGCTGCATCGGACTTTGCGCGCAAGCTGGCCAG
>VBKQ01000155.1 GCA_005879505.1 Deltaproteobacteria bacterium | reverse complement strand
GCTCTACGTAGAACCCGAGAGGTGGGACGAGGCCCGCCGGCTCCTCACCATCGACTGAATCGAAGCTTTACCCTGCCAGCCGAGCGGGTGCTATGCTCGCACGGTGAACCGGCTTCAGCAGCGCGTCGAGAAGCTCGGAGGAATCCTCGACGTCGCGAAAGCGCTCGTCGCCGAGCGCGATCTCGATCGGCTGCTGAAGCTGATCGTCCACGCCGCGGCGCGGGTGGTCGAGGCCGACCGCTGCTCGCTGTTCCTCGTCGATCGCGAGCGCGGCGAGCTGTGGACCAAGGTGGCGCAGGGCATCGGCACCAAGGAAATCCGCATCCCGATGGACCGCGGGATCGCGGGCGCGGTGGCGAGCACCAATGCGGCGATCAACATCCCCGACGCGTACAAGGATCCGCGGTTCAACCAGAACGTCGACAAGCAGACGGGTTACAAGACGCGGAACATCCTCTGCGTGCCGATGCGCTCGGTGGAGGGCGAGGTCGTCGGCGTCTTGCAGGCGCTGAACAAGCTCGACGGGAAGGCCTTCACCGACGAGGACGAGGAGCTGCTCTCCGCGCTCGGCGGTCAGGCTGCGGCGGCGGTCAACAACGCCCTGCTGCACCACGAGATCGAGCAGCTGTTCGAAGGGTTCGTGCGCGCCAGCGTGGTGGCGATCGAGGCGCGGGATCCGACCACCGCGGGTCACTCGGGCCGGGTGGCGCGGCTCTCGGTCGGGCTCGGCGACATGCTGCCGCGCGCCGGGAAGACTGCGGGACGCTGGAAGGGCTCCTCGCTCACCTCGCAGGAGCGTCAGGAGCTGCGCTACGCGGCCATGCTGCACGATTTCGGCAAGGTCGGCGTCCGCGAAAACGTCCTGGTGAAGGCGAACAAGCTCGAGCCGCTCGAGCTCGAGAACTTGCGCGGCCGATTCGAGACCATCTACCTGCAGGAGGAGCTGCAGGCAGAGCGCGAGAAGGTCGAGATCCTCCTCCGGGCGCCCGCAGACGAGGCCCGCCATCGGCTGGCGCAGGTCGAAGCCCGGCTGGCGGAGCGGAAGCGGGAGCTGTCCGGGATGTTCGAGTTCGTGGTCTCCTGCAACCGGCCCACCGTGTTGCCCGAGGGCACCTTCGATCGGCTGCACGACATCGCCCGCGCCACCTTCCTCGGACCGTTCTCCGGCGAGAAGCGTCCCTTCCTCTCGGAGAACGAGGTGGTCAAGCTGTCGATCCGCAAGGGCTCGCTCACCGAGGACGAGCGCCGCGAGATCGAGTCGCACGTCACGCACACCTACCGGTTCCTCACGCAGATTCCCTGGACGCGCACGCTGAAGCGGGTGCCGGATATCGCCTACGGTCATCACGAGAAGCTCACGGGCAAGGGATATCCGCGCTCGCTGAAGGAATCGGAGATCGCGCTGCCCACGCGCATGATGACCATCAGCGACATCTACGACGCGCTGACCGCCAGCGACCGCCCCTACAAGCGGGCGGTGCCCAAGACGAAGGCGTACGACATCCTCCTCGACGAGGCGAAGCGCGGAGAGCTCGATCAGGACCTGCTGCGCGTCTTCATCGAGGCCGACGTGCCGGGGAACGCGCCTCAGGAACCCTGAACGGCCGCGCTGCCGTCCTCCTCACCGCGACGCGGACTTGCGCGCGGCCTCGAACTCGTCGCCGGGCGTCCAGCTGGGGAGCGCGGGCGCGTTGGCCAGGCGCAAACCCACCAGCAGCTGGAGCTGTGCGTCCTGCACGTCGCCCGAGAGGTCCCAGTCGCCGTGGTACTCGTCGGAGGGCTGGTGATAGTGATGCCGCTCGTAATCGAGCATCTGCTCCTCGCCCCAACCCTTCGGACGGCCGACGTAGTCCGGCCCGCCCTTGACCGCGACCGGCGGGACGCCGACGTGGGCCATGGAGAACATGTCCGACCGGTAGAACGATCCCCGGTCCGGTTGCGGATCGCCGTGCACGCTCCGGCCTTGCTCCGCGGCGACCTTGCGGACGACGTCATCGGCGGTCGATTTGCCCAGCCCCAACACGCCCAGGTCGGTGGTGCGGCCCCAGCGGTTGACCGAGTCGAGGTTGATGTCAGCGGCGATCCGATTGGCGGGGATGGGAGGGTGCTGAGCGAGCCACTTCGATCCGAGGAGGCCCTGCTCCTCCGCCGTGACGAACGCGACGATGATCGATCGTTTCGGAGGGGCGAACGTCGCCGCGCGCGCGATGGCGAGCACGGTGGCACAGCCCGACGCGTTGTCGAGCGCGCCGTTGAAGATGCCGTCGGTGGCGGGCGGGACCGGCTGTACGCGGCCGAGGTGATCGTGGTGCGCGGTATAGAGCACGGCCTCGCGGCGCAGCGCGGGGTCGGTACCAGGCAGGATCCCGATCACGTTGGCGCTGCGGATGGTCTGGAGATGGACCGGCAGGTCGAGGGACATGGCGGAGCCGAGCGGCACGGCCCGGAAGTCCTTGCTCCCGGCCGATCGGCGGAGCTCGTCGAGGTCCTTTCCCGTCAGCTGCGCCAGCCGGATCGCCGCCGGCTCGGCGATCCAGCCGCGGAACTCCATGAACTTGTCGCCGGGGGCTGGAGGCAGATCCTGGCGCGGCGTACTCGAGGAAGTGACCACCACCTGCCAGGGATAACTCGCACTCTCCGTGGTGTGGATGATCAGCGCGCCCGCTGCTCCGTGTCTTGCGGCGTTCTCGTATTTGTAATCCCAGCGGCCGTACCAGAGCCGGACCCCGGGTCCCTGGAAAGGCGGGTTGAAGTTCATCAGCACCACCACCTTGCCGCGGACGTCGACGTCCTTGTAGTCGTCCCATCCGTGCTCGGGGGCCGTGATGCCATAGCCTGCGAACACCAGTCCGGCATCCTTCACCGATCCACGGTCCTTGTGCGCCGACGCACCGAGCACCAGGTCCGCCTCCATTCCGTTTCCGGCATGCAGCACCAGCTGGTTGGCTTGCGCCGTGAACGTCACGTCCCGCGGAACGTCAGCGCCCATCTCGATCAGCGGCACCGACTGCAGGAAGGTACCGTTGTCGCCCGCGGGCTGGTATCCCATCGCCTCGAGCTGCGAGGCGAGATATTTGATGGCCAGCTCGTCGCCGGGCTGTCCGGGTTTTCTCCCCTCGAGCTGGTCGTCGGAGAGGAAGCGAATGTGGCCCGAGATTTCGGCGGCCGTGATCCGGTTCGCCGCGGCACGCTCCGCGGGAGATGCAGCCAGCAGCAGGGCGATGGCGAGAATCATGGCGCGCTCTGCTATCCCGGCTCGGGTCCCGTTGCAATGGGACGAGCAGGGTCCTCGATCCAGCCGCTGAACGATCCGACATACAGGCGGGCGGGCGGCAGTCCGGCGATCTCGATGGCCAGCGCGTCGTGGCAGGCGGTGACGCCGCTGCCGCAGGAGACGATGACGTCGCTGCCGTAGCCGGAGTACAGCTGCCGGAGCTCGTCCGGCGGCCGGAACCGCTGCGCGGGCGTCAGGTTGGCGGAAAACGGGGCGTTCAGCGCGCCGGGAATGTGGCCGGCTTTCCGGTCGATCGGCTCCACCTCGCCGCGGTAGCGCTCCGGAGCACGCGCGTCGAGGACGGTCGATCTGCGCGCCTGCACGTCGGCAACGTCCGCAAGGCGGGAGCGGTCCAACGTAAGCCGGCGCAGCTGCGCCGGCGCAATCCGCGGCTCCTCGCGCGTCACCGGCAGCCCCGCCTCCGTCCAGGCGCGGAGGCCGCCATCGAGGACCGAGACCTTCTCGTGTCCGAAGGCGCGAAGCATGAACCAGAGCCTCGCCGCGATCGACGAGCTTCCCTCGTCGTAGACGACCACCTGCGTGTCGGGTCCGATTCCGAGCCGGGAGAGCACCTGGGCGAACTGCTCTTCCGACGGGAACGGATGCCGGCCCGGGCCGCCGCTGCGCGAGAGGTCGCGGTCGAGGTCGACGAAGGCGGCACCAGGAATGTGGCCCTCCTCGTAGCCCTGGCGGGAGGGAGGCCCTTTTGCGGTCCAGCGGAGGTCGACGATCCGGGCGTCGGGGTGCACCTGCACCCATCTCGCGTCCACCAGGAGGGGGATGTGTGACATGTGCGCATCTTGCACTTCCCTGCCGTCGCAGGCGATACGAGAGTGACGCCACCGGGTGCTGGTAAGCTGTTGCGGGGGACCTGAGCGGGAGCGAAATGCCGGAGATCGAACGCCTCCTCGTCGTCGACGATGAGGCGCCCATCCTGCATGCACTGCAACGCACCTTCGAGGCCGCGGGCTACGAGGTGATCGCCTGCGCCGATCCGGCCGAGGCGCTCGACAGGCTTCGCGAGAAGCCGTTCCAGGTGCTCTCCGCCGACTACATGATGCCGGGCATGACCGGCGCGGAGTTCCTCGCGCAGGCCAAGTCCCTGCAGCCCGAGACCATCCGCATCCTGCTCACCGCCGCGCACGACTTCAGCGCCGCCGTCGACGCGGTGAACAACGGCGAGATCTTCCGCATCCTCGCCAAGCCTTGGAACCGCGTCGAGCTGCTCGGTACCGTGCGCCAGGCGTTCGACACGTACGCGCTGCGGGAGAAGAACCGCCAGCTGACCGCGATCGTGCAGTCGCAGAACGCGGAGCTGGCCGCCCTCAACAAGGGCCTCGAGCGCCTGGTGGAAGAGCGCACCACCAACCTGCTCGACGGAATGGTCGCCGTGCTCGACTACCGGGACACGGAGACGCAATGGCATTCGCGGCGCGTTTCGCGGTTCACGCGCCGGATCGCCGAGCAGCTGGGCATCCGGGACGGGCACGAGCTGCGCACCATCGAGATGGGCGCCCTGCTGCACGACATCGGCAAGATCGGCGTGCGCGATGCGGTGCTGCTCAAGCCCGGACCGCTGGATCAGGAGGAGTGGCACGAGATGCGCGAGCACCCGCGGCTCGGTTGGGCGCTCCTGCAGCGCATCGAATTCCTCCGCGATGCGAGCGTGATCGTGCTGCAGCATCAGGAGCGGTACGACGGCCGTGGTTATCCGTCGGGGCTCAAGGGCGAGCAGATCGTGCTCGGTGCGCGGCTGTTCGCGGTGGCCGACACGTACGACGCGATCACCAGCGACCGGCCCTACCGCAAAGCGCAGCCGCATGGTGCCGCGCTGGTCGAGATGCAGCGGGTGGCCGGGACCCAGCTCGATCCGAACGGTGTCGCGGCGTTCTGCGCCATCGGGGAGCAGGAGTGGCTGCGCATCCGGTCCGAAGTGGAGAAGATCTCGCTGGTGGAGCAGGAATGGGGCTGGACCCCGCCCAAGCGGGTCTTCGAGCAGATCCGCGAGGCGGCGAGCAAGCAGAAGCAGCCGATCTGGAACCACGCCTTGAGATATTCTGTCTCCGGCACCCCGATCAGCGGCGGGTGATCGCGTGAAGCTCCGCGGCGCTCCAGGAGCTGCAGCGGCCGCTTGGCTTCCTGCGAAGCCCAGGCCACCACTTCGCCGAACAGCTCGTTCGTCACCCGGCCGGAGCAGGAGCAGGTGACGAGCAGACCTCCGGGCTTCAGGATGCGAACCGCGCGGTAGTTGATCTCGCGATAGGCCCTGAGCGCTCCCTCCAGACCTTCCTTCCGTTTCGCGAACGCCGGCGGATCGAGAACGATGGTGTCGAACCTTCGCCCCTCGCCGTCGAACGCGCGCAGCGCCTCGATGGCGTTCTGGGCACGCACCTCGAGGTTCCCCAGCCCGTTTCGAATGGCGTTCTCGCGCGTGCGCTGGACGGCCGTTGCGTCCTGGTCGATGGCCAGGACCTGCGTTGCCTTGCGGGCGAGTTGGAGCGCGAAGCCGCCGTGATAGCAGAACGCGTCCAGGGCCTCGCCGCGCGCCAGCTCGCCGGCGCGCAGGTGGTTTTCGGCCTGGTCGAGGTAGCCGCCGGTCTTGTGATCGGCGAGGAGATCGACCTCGAGCGCGACGTCTCCCTCGTGGTAACGGGCACGAAAATCGTTGCCGAAGAGGGGCTCCCTTCGCCGGGGCAGCTGCTCGAAGTCGCGGGCGGACCCGTCGTCGCGGGCCACCACGGAGCGCGCTCCCGTCAGCTCGACGAGAATGCGCGCGAGCTGCTCCCGTCGCGCCTCGGCCCACTCGGCGAGATGCTGGACGGCGGCCACTCCGTCGTAGAGGTCCGCGAAGTACCCCGGGAGCAGGTCCGCCTCGCCGTGCACGAGGCGGAACGCGTCGCGGCCCGGGAACATGGCGCGGCGCCGCTCGTACGCGATGCGCAGGCGCGCGACGAGCAGCTCCTCGTCCAACGCGGTGTCCTGCCGCGAGAGCACCCGCAGCGCGATCGGGCTCTTGGCCGCCCAGAACCCACGGGCGATGAAGTTGCCGCGAGCGTCGGCGAGGCGCACTTCGGCCCCGGAGACGAGCCCGTCCGGGGGACGGGCGACGTCCGCGCGAAAGATCCACGGATGCCCGGCGCGCGCCCGCTTCGCTCCCTTCTGCGTCACCGTGACTGTGGGCGGAAGCATGGAAGGGTGCGCAGTCTGGCACAAGGCGCGGTTCCGCCCCATGGGTTAATCTGCTGCGGATGACGCCAGACGAAGGCGCCGCTCCCGCGAGGATCACTCCGCTCGGGTCCCCGCTCACTGCGCAGGAAGCGCGGCGCATCGTCTCGGCGCTCGAAGCGAACATCGGCCGCGCCCTGAAAGGAAAGCAGGAGATCGTCGAGCTCGCGCTCGCGTCGCTCGCCGCCGGGGGGCACCTGCTGCTCGAGGACGTCCCCGGCGTGGGCAAGACCACGCTCGCGCAGGCGCTGGCGCGGTCGCTGGACCTGTCGTTCGCGCGCATCCAGTTCACCAGCGATCTGCTGCCCGGCGACATCACCGGCGTGTCCGTCTACGATCAAGCGCGCAACAGTTTCGTCTTCAAGCCGGGCCCGCTGTTCGCCAACCTCGTCCTCGCCGACGAGATCAATCGCACGACGCCGCGCACCCAGAGTTGTCTCTTGGAAGCGATGGCCGAGGGACAGGTTTCGGTCGACGGCGCCGGACGCCCGCTGCCCGCGCCCTTCATGGTGCTCGCCACCCAGAACCCGCACGAGCACGCCGGGACCTATCCGCTCCCGGAGTCGCAGCTCGACCGGTTCCTGCTGCGGCTCTCGGTGGGATACCCGCCGGCGGAAGTGGAGCGGGAGCTGCTTCTCGGCGGCGGGACGCAGCTCGAGCTGATGCATCTGCATCCGGTGGCGTCGGCGCAGGACGTGCGCAGGCTCCAGGCAGCCGCCGCGCTGGTGACCGTCGCGCCGGAGATCGCCGATTACGTGCTGGCCATCGTCGCCGCGACCCGCCAGACGCCGCTCGTTTCCCTCGGAGCCTCGCCCCGCGGGGCCATCGCGCTGCTCGCCGTCGCGCGTGCCCGTGCGCTCTTGCGCGGCCGCGGGTATGTCGAGCCGGACGACGTGAAGGAGCTGTGCGTTCCCGTGCTCGCGCACCGGATCGCCCTCGCGGGCCGGGGTCCGGGAGGAGGCGAGCTCGAGCGGCTCGCGGCGGAGCGGGTAGTCCGCGATCTCGTCGAGCAGGTGCCGGTGCCCGAGTGACCCCGGCCTGGAAGCGCAGGCTCTCGTTCACCCGGATGGGGCGCTGGTACACGGGACTGACGATCGGTATCGGGCTGGCGGCGACGAACACCGGGAACAACCTGCTCTTCCTCGTGCTCGGGCTCCTCCTCGCCTCGATCATCGTCTCCGGCATTCTCTCCGAGCAGAGCCTGCGGGGCGTGCGCGTGGAGCGGCGGCTGCCATCCGTCGCTACTGCCGGCCAGCCGGCGTTGATCGGGCTACAGGCGCGAAACGGCAAGCGCCGTGCTCCGTCGTTCTCGCTGGAGATCCGGGAACGCGGCGGCGACGTTGCTGGCCACGGGTTCCTCGTCCTTTTGCCCGCTGCGCAAAGCGCGGAGGTGGCATACCGATTCGTGCCCCAGCGGAGGGGATTGCACCGGTTCGAGCAGATCGAAGTGGCAACCCGGGCACCATTCGGGCTGTTCGAGAAGTCGCGCCCGATGGATGCGCCGGCGGAGCTGGTGGTGTTTCCCCGTGAGGTGCCGGCCCGGCCCCTGGTCGGGCGGACGCTGGCGCGCGACGGCGAACGGCCTGAGGATCGCATCGGCCTCGGCCTCGAGGTCCATTCGCTGCGCGACCACCGGCCGGGCGAGGACGCGCGCAGCATCCACTGGAGGTCCAGTGCGCGGGCGGGCCGGCTGATCGCGGTGGACCGCGAGCAGGAGCGGCGCAAGCGGGTCTGCGTCGTGCTCGATCAACGGCCCTTGCGCGGCGAGGCGCTGGAGCGCGCTGTGGAGCACGCCGCCGCGCTGGTCTCGCGCGAGCTGGATGGCGGGGCAGAAGTGTCGCTCGCGCTCGCCGGAGCGTTCCTCCCGGCCGGCAGCGGCGAGGCGCAGAGGTATGCGGCGCTCAGGCTGCTGGCGCTGCTGGGGGCAGGCGGAGATGGTCTCGGCGCGCCGGAACCGGACGCCGAGGGGTCGGTGCTGCAGGTGCGCGGGTGAAGACACCGCGCGGGCTCACGCTGCTGCAGACGCAGCGCTGGGCGGGGACGCTCACCGCGGCGTTCGGGTTCCTCGCCTGCGCCGTCTCCGGAGAGATGGGGCCGGCGATGACCGCGCTCTTTCCGCTCGCCGTCGCCGGATCGGCAGTCGCCGGGCGCCGTTTTCACGGCCGGATGCAATGGGGATGGACGGTGCTGCTCGTGGGCGCGCTGCTCGTGCTCGGCGTGCAGGTCTTCGCCGGCCAGATCGACATCATCCTCGCCGCTGCGCTGTTCGCCGAGCTGCTCTGCATCCACCGGCTCTGGCACCGCCGGACCGAGCGCGACGAGCTCCTTCTCCTGCTGCTTGCGCTGCTGCTCCTCTGCGCGGGAGCAGCCCTCTCCGCCGAAGTGACGTTCGGATTCGCCTTCCTCGCGTTCGCGGTGAGCGGCACCTGGGCGCTTGCGCTCACGCACCTGCGATTCGCCATCGAAGAGGGCCGCGGTCCAGCGGGTTCGGCGGCGCTGCTCAACTCGCGCCGGGTCGCGACTCCGGCCCTGCTGGGCGGTCTCGCGGCGCTCGCGTTCTTCGGAATCGCCGGTGCGGCACTCATCTTCCTCACCTTCCCGCGAGTCACCATCGGCGGGCTGCGGCGAGCGTCGCGGCCGGCCCCCATCGCTGGCCTCGGTGACCGCGTCGACCTGTCCCGCCATGGCACCGTCGCCGATGACCCGCGAGTGATTCTGCGGGTGCGGCTCGATCCCGCGCCGCGCGGAGAGCCGCGCGACCTGGCGATGCACTGGCGGGCGCGAACCCTCTCGCAATGGACGGGTCATGGGTGGCAGTCGCCGGACGGCGGACTCATCCCCGTCCTTCGACTGCCGCAGCGGCCGCCGCGCGGCCGAGGTGTCCCCTCCGTGCTCTCGGCGGACATCGAGGTGGTCGGCCAGTTCACCGACGGCGTCGTGTTCACTCCGGAAGGGTGGCCGCTGGGCGTCGATTTCCGCCAGCCCGGGACGCCGCGGCCGGCGGCGCGGCGCCTGTACCGGAACGCCGCGGGCGATCTGTTCTATCAGCCGGTCGATAGCGGTGATGTCCGCTATTCCGTCGTCGCCGACACGGACGAGCCGGACCCGGCCAGGGTGCGCGGGCGCGGGCAGCGATACCCGTCCTGGGTCGAAGCCGACCTGGCCGTGCCTGCTTCGCTCGATGCGCGCGTGCGCGCGCTCGCGGAGCGGCTCGGCGCCGGCAAGGATCCGGCCGATGCGGCCGCTGCCGTCGAGAGGTGGCTCGCGACGGCGCTGCGGTACACGCGCGACCTTCCCGGCGACGTGGCCGACCCGATCGCCGATTTTCTCTTCGTGCGGCGGGCGGGTCACTGCGAGCTGTTCTCCAGCGCGATGGTGTTGATGCTGCGCTCGCTGGGCATCCCCGCCCGCAACGTCACCGGATACTTCGGCGGGCGCCGCACGGACGCCGGGTACTACGCGGTACGCGCGGGCGACGCGCACAGCTGGGTCGAGGTGTACTTTCCCGATGCGGGGTACGTGCGTTTCGACCCGACGCCTGCCTCCGAGCGCGGGGGCCGGCAGGAGGGGTTCCAGGCGCGGATGGTGCTCCTCTGGGACAGCCTTCAGCAGAGGTGGCGCGCGTTCGTGGTCGACTACGATCTCGTATCGCAGGCGCAGGCGATGCGGCGGATCGGTCAGCTCCTCCACGAGACCGGACGGCGGCTGGCCGGAAAGGACGGCGGCACCGGGCGGCTGCGTCGGGTGATCGCCGCAGCTGGCGGTGTCCTCGTGACCGCCTCCGTGATCGCGTGGTTGCGGCGCTTGCGCGGGCGGGCGCGAAAGGGGCAAGAGCGGGAGCTGACGGCCGATCAGCGGCGCGCCGCTGCTCTCTGGCGTGTCGGGCGGCGGTTGCTCAGGAGTGCCGGAATCGAAATCGCGGTGGGGACGACGGCGGGCGAGTTGGCGCGCAGGGTGCCTGCCGCCGCCGGGCTCGTCCGGGCGTACGCGGCCGCGCGTTGGGGCGGGAGACGCCTGCCGCCGCGCGTCGTGCGGGCCACCTTGCGCGAGCTGCGCTCCGGGTTGCGCGCGAGCGCCGGCCGTGACATCTGAGCGGCATGCCCGAGCTCCCCGAGGTGGAGATCGCCTCACGCCAACTCCGCGGCTGGCTGCAGGGGCGCCGCATCGTCTCCGCGCGTGCCGAGAGATCACGCGTCATCCGCGGCCAGACGCAGGCGCGGTTCGCGGGCCTGGCCGGGCACCGGCTCACAGGGATCGAGCGCTTTGGAAAATGGATGCTGCTTTCGTTCGACGGCGGTGAGGGTCTTCTCTCGCATCTGGGGATGACGGGAAAGTGGATCCGCCGGCGCGCGGACGAGCCCCGCCCCTCGCATGTGCGCGCTTCACTGGCGCTGAACGACGGGCACGCAGTCGACTATCGCGACATGCGTTTGTTCGGAAGGCTGATCCGCGGCAAGACGCAGCAGCTTCGCGCGCTGCCCGCCCTGCGCGCGCTCGGACCCGATCCGCTGGGCGGGATCGACGTGGAGCGCCTCCACGGGATGCTGGCCCGGACGCGCCGGTCGATGAAGGAAGCGTTGATGGATCAGCGCACGCTCGCCGGACTGGGAAACATCCAGGTGTCGGAGTCGCTGTACCGGGCCCGCATCGACCCGCAGCGGCCGGCGTTGTCGCTGACCCGCGCCGAGACCGAGCGGCTGGCCAGCGCCATCGGCGACTCGCTGCGTGCCACCCTGGACGACGAAGACAGCCCGGAGCCGATCACGTATGTGGAGGAAGGCGGCGAGAACGTCTTCCTCGTCTACGACCGCGCCGGAGAGCCCTGCGGCAATTGCGGCACGGCCATCCGGCGGATCGTGCAGGGAGGACGGAGCACCTACTACTGCCCGCATTGCCAGCCACGTTGGCGCGCTCGCGCGACCTCCCGGACGGGGCCGGTGCGGGCTCCGGCACGAGCTTCGGTCGCACTACAGAAAGCAGCTCGGCGATCGCCTGCTCGGCGGCTCCGGGTGATCCAGGGCGGCCGCGCCTCGCAGCCGATGCGCTAGCCGCTGCCGCACGAAGTCCGGCTTTGCGCTACGTTTTGAATAGCTCCGTCTGGGGGTCGGTTTGCCCTCCCCTGCGCCCGTCCCCACCTTGGCGGTGTGTACATGGCGACGGAGCGGCTCAGCCCCGAAGAGCGCGAGGAGCGCGATGCCCACCGCGAGGCCCTGCGGATCCTGCAGGAGCGGGGGCTCGACCCCATGGTCGGGGGCGCGTACGCGCTGAAGGCCCACACCGGCATCTGGCGCGATACCAAGGACCTGGATCTGTTCCTGCGCAAGGAGCACGTCGGCGACGCGCTGCGGGCGCTCGCGGAGGCGGGCTACCGGACGGAGATGACCGATCCGATCTGGATCGCGAAGGCGTTCGCCGGACCGTACTTCATCGATCTGATCTTCTCCTC
>VBKQ01000154.1 GCA_005879505.1 Deltaproteobacteria bacterium | reverse complement strand
GTCGACGAGAAGCTGCAGAGGGCAGCCGACCTCGCCTTCCCTGGCCGGGCCGGAGCGGTGGTGGCGATGGAGGCGAAGACGGGCTTCATCCTCGCCATGGTCTCCCGGCCGTCGTTCGACTCGAACAAGATGTCCGGGCGGATCAGCCGGGCCGAGCTGAAGGCGATCTCCGAGGACCCCCTCAAGCCGATGCTCAACCGGGTGATGAACGAGAACTACCACCCGGGGTCGACGTTCAAGACCATCATTTCCTTCGCCGGCCTGGAGAGCAGCGCGATCACGCCGGGCAGCACCGTCTTCTGCGGCGGCGGCTACACCATGGGCAACCACCGCTGGCGCTGCGACAAGCCGGAGGGTCACGGCTCGCTCGACCTCAAGCACGCGCTCTCACGGTCCTGCGACGTCTACTACTACACGGTCGGCGACCGGGTCGGTCTCGACGCCATCGCGGAGATGGCCCGGCGGTTCGGCTACGGGCAGCCTACCGGGCTCGATCTGGGACGCGAGATCCCCGGCATCGTCCCGGACTCGACGACCATCACGCCCGAGAGCGGCAGCGCGCGCGCGCACGCCATCAACGCCGGCATCGGCCAGGGGGAGATCAACGTCACTCCGCTGCAGCAGGCGGTCGCCTACGCGGCGGTGGCGAACGGCGGGGACATCGTCCTGCCGCAGATCGTCCGCCGGATCGAGGCCCCGGACGGCAAGGTGATCCGCGAGTTCCAGCCGCAGGTCCTGCGCAAGCTCGGTCTCAAGGAATCGTCGCTGACGGCCGTCCGCGGCGCGCTGCGCGCCGTGGTGAACGAGCCGGGCGGCACGGCCTACCGCTCGCGCCTGCAGGACATCGAGTTCGCAGGAAAGACTGGAACGGCACAGGTGATGAAGCTGGGGCAGAAACAGAAGCTCGACCCCACGACGCAGGCGTACTTCTCGCGCGACCATGCCTGGTTCGCGGCGTTCGCGCCGGCGGACGATCCCGAGATCGTCGTGGTGGTGCTCAACGAGCACGGCGGCTGGGGAGCGGAAGCCGCCGCTCCGGCCGCCGCGAAGATCGTCTCCGCCTATTTCAAGATGAAGCGCGAGGAAACCGCGCCGCCGCCCGTGCCCGCGCTACCGCCTCCTCCTCCCCTGGCAACCAGCTCCATGGTGCAGTGACATGTCCCTGGGCGTGACCGAGAAGAAGCTCGACAACCTGCACTGGCCGCTGGTGCTGTGCACGCTGATCATCTGCTCGCTCGGCGTCTGGAACCTCGCCTCCGCCACCAAGAACGCGCCGGTGATCATGGCGCTGGTGCAGTTCCGCTGGATGCTGGTGGGCGGCCTCTTCATCGCCCTGCTCCTCCTGGCCGACTACCGGTGGCTCCAGACGGCGGCCTGGCCCGGCTACGTCGCGGCCATCGGACTGCTGGCTGGCGTCGCCTTCGCGGGAAAGAAAGTGCTCGGGGCCCGGCGCTGGCTTCAGGTCGGCTCGATGCAGGTGCAGCCCAGCGAATTCGTCAAGCTGGCGGTGATCATCGTGCTCGCGCGGTGGTTCGCGCGCGACGAGACGGGCTTGCGCAAGGGGCATTACGGCATCCTCGATCTGCTGCGGCCCTTCGCGTTCATCCTGCTGCCGGTCGCGCTGGTGATGAAACAGCCCGACCTGGGGACCGCGCTGGTCACCTTCGCCATCGCGATGACGATGGTGATGTTCGCCAAGGTCAAGTGGCGCGACGTGGCGATCATGTTCGTGGGAGGCGCCGGGGCCGCGGTGTTCGCCTGGAGCCGGTTCCTCAAGGACTACCAGAAGCAGCGCCTGCTCACCTTCCTCAATCCGGAAGCGTACGCCAAGGGCGCCGGATACCACGCCATCCAGAGCGTGATCGCGGTGGGAAGCGGGCAATGGAGCGGCAAGGGATGGGGCGAAGGAACGCAGAACCAGCTCGCCTTCCTTCCCGAGCAGCACACGGACTTCATCTTTTCGGTCTGGGCCGAGGAGCACGGATTCCTCGGCGGGGTGGTGCTGATCGCGCTCTATGCGTTCCTGGTGCTGGCCGCACTGGACGTGGCGGCGAACGCGCGCGACAAGTTCGGGAGCTTCCTCTCGCTCGGCATCGCGGCGCTCTTCTTCTGGCACGCCGTCATCAACATGGGGATGGTCACGGGGCTGTTGCCCGTGGTCGGCGTGCCGCTGCCTCTCTTCAGCTACGGCGGCAGCAGCGTGGTGGCGGACATGCTCGGGATCGGGATCCTCCTGAACGTGTCGCTCCGCCGGTTCATGTTCTAGCGGGCGCTTCAGATCGACCGCAATTTCCTATTTCTTTCCAGCGCCGCCGCCGAAGACTCGCAGGATGGAAGCGAGGACGCTCCCTTCCTTCTGTCCGACGCCGAGCTTCTCCAGCTCGCCTGCGTCGAGCCAGGTGCCGTTGCAGGAAAAACAACGGTCCACCTGGACACCGCGCACGCCGATTTCCTTCAGCTCCATCCCGCACTTCGGACAACGCATCTGGTGCAGCTGACGCAGTTTCTCGCGCTCGGTGTCGGCGAGGGCCTTCTTCTGCTCGCTGGCCAGCTTGCGCAAGCGCTCTGCGTTCTCCCGCGCGAAGTACTCCTCCTCGGCGTCGCTGGCCTTCGCCATCAGATGGCCCGCTTGACCATCGCGTCGAGCTTCGCCTTCGGTACCGCGCCGACGATCTGGTCGGCGACCTGCCCGTTCTTGAACAGGAGCAGGGTAGGGATGCTCATCACCCCATATTTCTGGGGAACGTTCTGGTGCGCGTCGATGTCCAGCTTGCCGACCTTGAGCTTGCCCTTGTGCTCCGCCGCGAGCTGGTCGACGAGCGGCGCAACCGCCCGGCATGGCCCGCACCAGGCGGCCCAGAAATCCACCAGGACGGGCTCCTTGGAGCCCAGCACCTCGCTCTGGAAGTTCTCGTCGGTAAAAGTCACCACGTCCGCGCTCGCCATTCCCATCCGCTCCTCTCGCTGGTCAGGCAAATCTGCCGCCCGCCCGCCTGGCCGTCAATACGTTGCGCCTGACCCGCCGTCGCTGCTATCAGTCGGAGACGAGTCCGCGCCCGCGATATGATGACCACCGCGCGGCGAGGATGCGCAGCGCCCCATGGCCGACTACCTCTTCGTACCCCAGTCCGTGCTCGACAAATGGTCGGAGCAGGGACGCATCGAGGTGGACGGGAACGTGCTCACCATCCTGGGCGAGCAGAAGAGCTTCGCGCTGACCAGCGCGGTCCGGTTCATCAAGATGGAGGCGGGCGAGGACAATGCCGGGCTGCTCGCGAAGGTGAAGACCACCGACGCCCTGAAGCAGATGGGCGCCGAGCACTACATGGAATCGGTGATCCTCGGCGAGAGCGCCTACCAGGTGCAGCAAGGGTTCCTCGCCGACGCCAATGCGTTGCGCCGTGCCGCCGCCGCTTCGCAGCTGCAGCCACAGAAGCCCGGGTCCACCCCCGCCGCCAAGCCCGCCGAAGTGGCAAAACCGGCCCCGAATCCGCAGGGCGGCGAGGAGAAGGGTGACGAGCAGGACATGCTGGAACAGTTTTTGCTCGATAACCTCTAGAGCAGGCGCCGATGGCCACCATCCTCGTCCACATTGCGCTTCTCGCCTATACGGCGGGCGCAGCGGTCTTCCTCACCTGGCTGGTGCGGCCGTCGCCGGGGCTCGTGCGGGCGGGTCGCATGCTGCTGCTCGTGGGCGTGGTGGTCCATTTCGCGGCCTTCGGCGTCTCGCTCGGCGTCGCCGGGGCGGGGCTCGGCGTCAAGGCGTGGAAGGGCGGAGAGCTCTTCAGCCTGCTCGCGGCGGTCACGGTCACGGGGTACCTGCTGCTCGACTTCCGATACGAGCTACCCGTGGCGGGCGCTTTCGTCGGCCCCTTCACCGTCGCGGTCATGGTCCCCGCGCACCTCGTGCACTCCAACGCCCGGGCGATCGCACCGGAGGTATCGCACAGCATCGCACTCTTCGTGCACGTGGGCGCGGCTGCCATCGGCACTGCGGTGCTCGCGCTCGCGTTCGGGCTCTCCGTCCTCTACCTGGCCAGCGAGCGGCAGATGAAGGAGAAGCGCCCTGGCCGCCTCTTCGCGCGGCTGCCTTCGCTCGACTTGCTGGATCGGGCTGGATATCGGCTCGCGGTCTGGGGCTTCGTCTTCCTCTCGCTGGCGATCGCCACGGGCTCGCTGGTTTCGAGGGAGGTCACCGGTTCGCCGTTTCCGCTCGCCCCGAAGGAGGGGTTCGCCGTCCTCGCCTGGGCGCTCTTCGCCTCGCTGATCCAGGCGAGGCTGGTCGCCGGTTGGCGCGGGCGCCGTGTCGCGATGCTGGTGGTCGCCGGATTCGTGCTGCTCATCGGGACCTACGTGGGCCTGCTGTCCGCTGCGCCGGCGCTTCGGGGGACGGCCGCATGACGCTGCTCTGCGTCGGCCTCTCGCACAAGCAGGCGCCCATCGCGGTGCGCGAACGGATCGCCGTTCCGGCGGAACAGGTCGAGGGGCGTCTGCGGCAGCTCAAGTCGCTGCCCGGCGTGCGCGAGGCGATGCTGGTCTCCACCTGCAACCGCATCGAGATCTTCGCGGTAGCGGACTCCCGCGACGCCGGCGAGGACGTGCTGGAGACCTTGGGGCCGGTCGCGGCGCCTCATGCCGTCCGGCGCTTCGAGGAGGAGGCCCTGCGCCATCTGTTCCGGGTGACGGCCAGCCTGGACTCGATGGTGGTGGGCGAGGCGCAGATCCTCGGCCAGGTGAAAGAGGCGGCCGCCATCGCGCAGCAGGCAGGCGCGCTCGGCCCCGAGCTGACGAAAGTGCTCGCGCGGGCCACTACCGCCGCCAAGCGCGTGCGCACCGAGACCGAGATCGCGCGGGGCGCGGTCTCGGTGTCGAGCATCGCCGTGCAGCTCGCGCACAAGCTCCTCGGCAGCCTCGATGGGCGCACGGTGCTGCTCCTGGGCGCGGGCGAGATGGCCCAGATCGCCGCCCGCGAGCTGCGTTCGCAGGGGGCCCACGAGCTGCTGGTGGCGAATCGCAGCCCGCAGCAGGCGGAGGAGCTGGCCCGCGAGGTGGGCGGCGTGCCGGTCTCGCTGGCGGAGCTTCCGTCTCTCCTGGAGCGGGCCGACGTGGCCATCTGCTCGACCGGCGCAATGGAGGCGGTCGTGACGCGGGAGCTGATGGCGCGGGCGCTGAAGGCGCGGCGCTACCGGCCCATCTTCCTCGTGGATCTGACGCTGCCCCGCAATGTCGAGCCGAGCGCGAACGAGCTGGAGAACGTCTACGTCTATGATCTCGACGACCTCGAGCGCGTGGCCGTGCAGAACAGCGATCTGCGCGCGTCCCAGGTCGCAAAGGCGGAGGAGATCGTCGAGCAGGAGCTGAAAGCGTTCCTGCTCGCGTCGCGCGAGCGCACTGCCGTGCCGGTGCTGGCGCGGCTGCGGGCCCATGCGGAATCGGTCGCCCGGGCCGAGGTGGAGAAGACGCTCGCCTCGTTGCAGGGCCTCGACGAGAAGCAGCAGAAGACCGTGCGGGCGATGGCGAGCGCGATCGTCAACAAGCTCCTGCACACCCCGACCTCCAGGCTGCGCACGGAAGCGGGGCGCGGTCCGCTCGGCGAGGCGACCGCGGCGCTCTTCGGACTCGAGGCCGAGCCGGAGCAGCCCGGCGAGCAGGCGTCGAGCGAACAAGCGCAGGCGGAGACCGCGGCGGAAGGGGCCGTCCTGCCGCTGCTGAGGAAGCGATAGATGCTCCGGATCGGCACGCGCAAGAGCGCGCTGGCTCTCTGGCAGGCCGAGCGCGTCCAGGGATGGCTGCGCGAGCGCGGGCAGGCCTGCGAGCTCGTGCCGATGCACACCGAGGGAGACCGCATCCTCGACCGGTCGCTGGCGGAGATCGGCGGCAAGGGCCTCTTCGTCAAGGAGCTGGAGCAGGCGCTGTCGGAGGGCAGGGCGGATCTGGCGGTGCACAGCGCGAAGGACGTCCCGTACGCGCTTCCTCTAGGATTCGCGCTCAGCGCTTTTCCCCAGCGCGAGGATCCGCGCGACGCGCTGGTTGCGCCGCTCGCGAAGACGTTCGCCAACCTGCCCCGGGGTGCGCGGGTAGGCACCAGCTCGCTGCGCCGCGCCGTGCAGCTTCTCGCCGAGCGGCCGGATCTGACGATCGTTCCCGTGCGCGGAAACGTGCAGACGCGCCTCGCTCGCGCCACGGGAGCTGCGGTGGTGCGCGGCGGAGTCGAGCGCCGTCCTGCCGAGGGAGATGCGCAAGGACCGCTGGACGCGGTGGTGCTCGCGCTGGCCGGGCTCCGGCGCCTCGGCCTGGAAGCGCAGGTGACCGAGGTGCTTGCGGTCGAGCTGTCCCTCCCCGCGCCCGGGCAAGGGGCGCTGGCCATCGAGGCGATCCGCGGATCGGCCGGATTCGCGGCCACCGTGCCGCTCGACGATGCGCCGACGGCGCAGTGCGTCCGCGCGGAGCGGGCCG
>VBKQ01000153.1 GCA_005879505.1 Deltaproteobacteria bacterium | reverse complement strand
TGTCCGGTTGCGCGGGTAACCAACCTCTCCAGGGCCTTGGAACGGATGAAGGAGCAGGGCATCTGGACGGTCGCGCTGGCGGCGGAGGCGGATCAGGAGCTCTCTGCCCTCGACCTCACCGTGCCGACGGCGCTCGTGCTGGGCAGCGAAGGCGCCGGCGTGCGGCCTCTAGTGCGGAAGACGTGCGATCACCTGGCGCGGATCCCGATGGCAGGCCAGGTAGGCTCGCTGAACGTCGCCGCCGCGGGGGCGGTGGCGCTTTACGAGATCGCCCGGCAACGCCTTCCGCGCTCTAAAATGTGAACGTGGCAGCCAGCCGCAGGCTGCGTCTCTCCGCAGGATGAAAATGAAGTCGACGTCGAGCGGCAGGAGCGGCAGGCTCGTCGCGCAGGCGCGACCTGTAGAAGTAGGCGATGTCGTCGACCTGCGCATCGAACAGGTTGAAGAGGTCGAGGGTGAGCCTCGCCCATGGCGTGATGCGGAAGCTCGTCTGCGCATTGAAGATGGTGGAGGAGGTCGATCGCGCGCTGTCGTCCTCGATCAAAGGGCGGGGTCCGAAGTAGCGCATGTACACGCCGGCCCGCCAGGGCCCGAGCTCGTGGAAGGTGACCCCCGCGGACGCGGCCCACTCGATCGAGCCCGGGATGCGATCTCCGGTGACGGAGGGATTCGGGTCCGGGCTGGTGAATCGCGCATGTGACCAGGCGAGGACGAGGTCGCAGACCAGCCAGTGCATCGGGTGCCACTGCGTGTTCCATTCGATCCCGTAGCGCCGGGACGCGCGCGAGGGCTCGGTCGTGCCGGCGTCGCCGGTGAACAGCAGCTCCGAGTCGATGTCGAGCCGCCACAGCGCCAGCGAAGACTGCACGTCGGGGAGTATCTCGGTGCGCGCGCCCAGCTCGCCGCCACGGGTTTGCACGAGCGGCGTGACCTTCGCCACGGGCTCGCCGGACTCCGGGTCCACGGTGGTTGTCACGCCGCGGGCGTCGTTGGAATGGAAGCCGAGCCCGAAGTTGACGAAGAGCTCCGTCTTTGCCCAAGGGCCGAAGATCGCCGAAAGCTTCGGAGAGGCGCGGCCGGCGTCGTCGCGCCCGGAGTTGATCGGATTGTCGCTCACGACGTCGAAGAAGTAGTGGTCGTAGCGCAGACCCGCGACTGCGCGCAGCCACCGCGTGAGAGCCACCTCGGCCTCCGCGAAAAGGCCGGCGCTCGTCTCGCGCACCGAATCCCGGCGCACCGTCGTCAGCCGCTGCCGCGCCACCGTCTGGTAGAGGCCGATGGGAGAGATGCGATCGTGGCGCGCTTCCCAGCCGACGGTAGCGTGCAATGAAATCGAGGGCGTCGAGACCGTCCAGGCGTAGTGGCCGGAGGTGCCGAACAGCCATCGGTCGTCGGCCTGCTCGAACTGGTCTCCGTTCACCGGGTGGTCGAGGAAATAGGTGAAGTTCGAGAAGAGATTCAGCCGGTACTTCACCGCGTAGACGTTGGCCTGCAGCACCCCGTTCCCGAGATCCTGCTGATAATCGCCGGAGAGACTGAAGCGATGGGTCTTCCCGCCGCCCGTGGGATCGATGGCGCCGAAGCGGCCGATCTCCCCCGACTCGACCGCGCGCAGCGGGATCTGGTCGGTGGCATTCCAGAGGCCGTAGTAGCCCATCGCGGTCACGCCCCAGCTCGCGGCGAGCGACCGGCGCGTGTAGCGCAGCACGCCGTTGACGCGCCGGTAGTCGTCGGGGTGTTCCCATGGGCCGTCCTCGTGGAAGAGCTCGATGCCGTAGAGGAGGTCTCCGCCTGCGAGCTGGGGCGATCCGGCGAAGAGGGCGCGGCCGTAGCGAAAATTGCCCCCGGTCAGTGTCACGAGGTTTTGCGGTAACGACCCGGCGTAGTGGATGTCCGCGGCGCCGGCGGAGGCGAAGTCGCCCTTCGAGGCGAAGTAGGGTCCCTTGAAGTAGTCGACGCGCTGGACCAGCTCGGGGATGAGGAAGTTGAGGTCCGTGTAGCCCTGCCCGTGAGCGTGAGTCCGGAGGTTCACCGGCATGCCGTCCAGCGTGGTGAGGAAGTCGGTACCGTGATCGAGGTTGAACCCGCGCAGGAAGTATTGGTTGGCCTTCCCAGCTCCGCTGTGTTGCGTGATGACGAGGCCCGGCACCAATTCCAGTACCTCGCCTGGTCTAAGGATGGGTCGGTCCTCGACCAACTGGCTGGTGATCCTGCCGGCGCTCGCGGCGTCGGAAGTTCCGACCGCGTTCTCGTAATGGCCGGTGACCTCGATCTCCTCGCCGTAATGCGTGTCCGCGCTCGCGCTCTCTGCGCGAGCGAGAGCAGGAACCAGAAGCGAGGCCACGAGCGCGCAGCGGCACGGCGCCGGGCAGGCCCGCAAGACGGGTTCCATGAGCTTTCTCCGAAATCTGGTACGAGGCCGAGGTGGTCGATCTGCGCTGGAATCTCAGCAGCCGGTCGGCGGCCCCTGGGCGCGTTCGGGGACCAGATAGCGGAGCGGGGCGCGAAGTTGTCCGTCCAAAACGGCCGGAGCGGCGTGCCGCGGAGCCGGGACGGCGACGTCTGGAAGCTCTGGCGCTCCGTGCAAGGCGATACCGAAGTGCGCGAGAGCCCCAGAGCCGTGGGGATTCGGACTGGCTGGGCCATGGGAGTGGCCGTGCCGGTGTCCTTCCCCGCTTGGTACCCGCGGCGCATGCCCGTGCTCGAGCGCGTACGCGAGCGCCTCGAGCGGATCGCTCGAGCCAGCTCTCCAGGCTTCCGCCTCGTCCTCGAGCTCCTCGCGGCAGTGTTCCTCCGCATGTAGGAGCGGCGCTGCCACCAGGCCGAGGACCGCGACCGCGGCGAGGAACATCGCCCGGTCCGAGCGGCCAGCCGAGGTCATCCGCGAGAGGGTCGCTCCGCCAGACGGGCGATGCAAGCGGAGCGGAGGAAAGCCAACCGGCCTGGTGCGAGAAAGGCGACCCCCCGCGCGCACTTCCGCGTTATCATTGAAGGATGCAGACGGTGCGCGCACCGGCCGTCGCCGGCAGCTTCTATCCCGCGGATCCCTCGCAGCTGCGCGAGACCGTCGCCCGCCTGCTCGCGAGCGCGGCCTACGGAACGCCGCCGAAGGCGCTCATCGCTCCGCACGCCGGCTACGTGTACTCCGGCCTGGTCGCGGCCTCGGCGTTCCGGCGCGTCGAGGACGCCCCTGTCTCCCGGGTGGTGCTGCTGGGTCCTTCGCACTTCGCGCCCCTGCGCGGGCTCGCGCTCCCTGGCGCCGCCGCCATGCGCACTCCGCTGGGAGACGTTCCGATCGAGGAGGTCTCACTGCCGCAGGACCCGCGCGCCCACGTCGAGGAGCACTCGCTCGAGGTGGAGCTGCCTTTCCTCCAGGTCGCGCTGCGCTCGTTCACGCTCGTCCCGTTGGCGGTCGGGGACGCGACGCCCGACGAGGTCGCCGGCGTCCTCGAGCAGCTCTGGGGCGGCGCGGAGACGTTGATCGTCGTCAGCTCCGATCTGTCGCACTATCTTGCCTATTCCGAGGCGCAGCGCGCGGACGCCGCGAGCGCCAAGGAGATCCTCGCGCTCGGACGCCTGACCCCGGACGACGCCTGCGGCGCGGTTCCGTTGAACGGACTGCTGCTTGCCTCCAAGCGGCGCGGGCTCCGCCCGGAGCTGATCGATCTGCGCAATTCCGGCGACACGGCGGGCGACAAGCGGCGTGTCGTCGGCTACGGCGCTTTCGCCTTCTACGAGAAATGAATGAACGTGCCCGGCCGCTACTTCCACTCTCTCTCCGACGGACGCGTCCAGTGCGACGTCTGTCCGCGGTACTGCGCGCTGCACGAAGGACAGCGCGGGTTCTGCTTCGTCCGCGCCCGCGAGGGCGAGCAGATCGTGCTCACGACCTACGGCCGCTCGAGCGGGTTCTGCGTGGACCCGATCGAAAAGAAGCCGCTCAACCACTTCCTGCCGGGGACCAGCGTCCTCTCCTTCGGAACCGCGGGCTGCAATCTCGGCTGCCGGTTCTGCCAGAACTGGGACATGTCGAAGTCCCGCGAGATGGACACGCTCGCCGACGCCGCCTCGCCCGAGCAGATCGCGCGCAGAGCGCAAGAGCTCGGTTGCCGCAGCGTCGCGTTCACCTACAACGATCCGACCATCTTTCTCGAATACGCCGTCGACGTGGCGCAGGCCTGCCACGAGCGGGGCATCAGGACCGTCTCGGTGACTGCCGGCTACATCTGCGACGAGCCTCGGCGCGAGCTCTATCGGCACATGGACGCGGCGAACGTCGATCTCAAGGGGTTCACCGAGGACTTCTACCACCGCCTCTGCTTCGGGCACCTCGATCCCGTCCTTGAGACGCTCAAGTACCTGCGGCACGAGACGCCGGTCTGGCTGGAGATCACCACCTTGCTGATCCCCGGCGAGAACGACTCCGAGCCGGAGATCGATGCGCTCACGCGTTGGGTCCATCGCGAGCTCGGCGCGGACGTGCCGTTGCACTTCACCGCGTTCCATCCCGACTTCAAGATGCTGGACAAGCCGCCGACTCCGCCCCGCACCCTGACGCGCGCGCGGGAGATCGGCCTGCGAAACGGCCTGCGCTACGTCTATACCGGCAACGTCCACGACGAGTCCGGCGGAACCACCTGGTGCGGCTCCTGCGGCGAGCCGCTGATCGGACGGGACTGGTACCGGCTCACCCGCTGGGCGATCGCGGACGGGCGCTGTGAAGGATGTGGAGCGGCCGTCCCCGGGGTCTTCGAGCCGCGCCCCGGCCGGTGGGGCCCCCGCCGCTTGCCCGTGCGGATCGCCGGCTGATGCTCGTTCGGTGCCAAGCTTGACAAGGTGTGCGAGATCCCCTACAAGGCGTGCTCCCTGCGCCGGACAGGTGTCTCTTCAGCCTGAAACAGCGCAGTAAAATCGAGCCCTTAGGCTGGCGTAGCTCAGCCGGCAGAGCACCCGCCTTGTAAGCGGAAGGTCGCGGGTTCGACTCCCGCCGCCAGCTCCAGCCGGCGTGGGTAGCGGGATGGAGACGCGAGTCGAGCTTGTTGTGCGGGTACACACCAGGAGGGATGCCCGAGCGGCCAAAGGGAGCAGACTGTAAATCTGCCGGCTTACGCCTTCGAAGGTTCGAATCCTTCTCCCTCCACCACTCAACCCACGGAGAACGGACGCGCGGGAATAGCTCAGCTGGTAGAGCGTCAGCCTTCCAAGCTGGATGTCACGGGTTCGAATCCCGTTTCCCGCTCCAACGCAATGAAAGGGACCGCCCACATAGCTCAGTCGGCAGAGCACTTCCTTGGTAAGGAAGAGGTCACCAGTTCAATTCTGGTTGTGGGCTCCAGTGACGGAGCAAAGAGATGAACCGAACCATCATCACGCTCGAGTGTCCGGTGTGCAAGCAGCGCAACTACGCCACCACGAAGAACAAGCGGACCATGACCGACAAGCTGGTGTTGCCGAAGTTCTGCCCCCGTTGCCGCAAGCACACCGAGCACAAGGAGACGAAGTAGGC
>VBKQ01000152.1 GCA_005879505.1 Deltaproteobacteria bacterium | reverse complement strand
CACGCGCAGGCCCATGGGCGGCGCGTAGGCCGCGTTGGTGCTGCCCGACGAGTGCGTCGCCGGCGCCACGTACGCGTGCGCAGTCCCGCCGGCGGTGAACGCCAACGCGTGGCGGATCTCGCCCTGCTCAACCGCCTCGTCGTAGCGGGCGAGACCGGGGAGGATCGGCAAGCCCGCTGCGGTCGCCGAAGTCCACCCGTCCGGCCGCGGCGCGCCGGATACGAGATCGAAGATCGCGCCGGAGTCCGCGCGAAACCCGGAGCCCGAGGCGTACGTGTTGTACGTCTCGTAGATCCTGCACTCGTCGCGCACCAGGACGGTCGCGTGCCGATCCTCGTTCGCTTGGATGGGAACGTCCTGTGGAAAGGGATACGGTCCCGGCTCGCTCTGCGAGGCGTAGAGAAACGACATCGGTACCCGCGGTTGATCCGCTGGAACGATGACGAAGGGTTGGCCGTATTGGCCGCCGAAATCGGGATGAAGATGGAGCGATCCGGCTCCCATGAACGCGAGGTAATCGGCGGAGTGCGGATCCACGCCTGCGTCGCCCGCCGCGATCACGCCTGCGTCGCCCGCCGCGATCACGCCTGCGTCGACCGACGAGTCCACTCCTGCGCCCGCTGCCCCCGCGTCGGCCGTCGGGTTCCCCGAGAGCAAGCGAGCCATCGGCCCCCCGCAAGCGAAGAGGGCAAGCAACACCCATACAATGCGCATCTACCGATTCAAACTTCAAAGGGCAGGCATTTCAACCCGTTCGCAAGACGTGCATCCGCCTGCCCGCCTGGCTGCGATCCAGCTCGATGCAGGCGCTCAGGCCGTGAGCCGTGCCCCCTCGTTCTTCTTCCCGAAGATGCGCGCGCCGAGGACGCCGAGCTCGTAGCAGACCATCATCGGCAACGCCATCAGCGCGAGGTTGAACGGGTCTCCGGTCGGCGTGACGAACGCAGCGATGATCACGTTCACGATGATCGCGTGGCGCCGGTATTTGGAAAGGAACTTGTAGTCGACGACGCCCATCATCGCGAGCAGCGTCAGGATCATCGGTAGCTCGAAGATGATGCCGAAGGCGAGGAGCATCATCATCACCAGGCTGAGTTGCTCGTCCATCATCAGCACCGGCTTGATGTCCGGCCCGGCCGTATTGATCAGGAACTGGAATGCGGGCGGCAGGATCACGAGGTAGCAGAAGGTGGCACCGCCGACGAAGAACAGCGTCGCCGCGAGCACGAACGGCGCGATCTTCTTTCGCTCGCGCCGGTAAAGGCCCGGCGCCACGAACATCCAGATTTGCCAGAAGATCAGAGGTGACGCGACGAACAGGCCGGCGTACAGCCCTACCTTCAGGTAGATGATGAACGGCTCCACGCTGCTGGAGAAATGCAGCGCCCTCTCCCCTTCGGGCAGCGCGGCGAATACCGGCAGCATCATGAAATGGAAGATCTGCTGCGCCCAGTAGTACGAGGCAGCGAACCCGACCATGAGCCAGATGACCGCCCACTTCAGCCGGTGCCGCAGCTCGATCAGGTGATCGCGCAGCGAGAGCTGGAGGTCGTCTTCCGGTCCTTCCGTGGTCGCTGCCGGCTTGGGCAACAGCGCCGGGCTCACGCCTTGGGCTCCCCCGCGGCAGCGGTCTGTGGTGCATCCGATTCGCGCGCGACCGTTCCCTCGGGAGCGAGGAGCTTGAGCTGGGATTCGGCAGCTGCGCGGCGCGCGGCGGCGCGCGCGGCGCCGGGATCATCCGCCGGATTGGCCGGCGGTTTCGGCTCCTCCGACTTGGGCGCATCGGGCGAGGGGACCGGAGCGATCGTTTTCTGAGGCTGCTGATCGAGGTCGATGCGCGCGATCTCCGACTCGAATTGCCCCTTGATGTCGTCCGTCGCCTTGCGTAGCTCGCGCAGGCCTTTTCCCAGCGACCGCGCGAGAGACGGGAGCTGGTCCGGCCCCAGCAGCAGCAAGGCGAGGGCCAGGATGATGATGACCTCGGTCATCGAAAGGCCGCCGAGCATGGGCCCTTTCTAACACCTTGTGCCGTCTGGCGCCTTGGACTAGCCGCGCCCGCCGAAGGCCGGATAGCGGCTACGGCTTGAGCGGAAACACTCCCAGGCAGGGTTGAAAATGCGTACTAAAGGCCGCCCTTGAGCATCTGGTCCGCCGCCTGGGCCGCGTCCGGGGCCTGCTGCTGTGGAAGCGGCTGTCCGGGCGCAGTGGCGACCGCTCCCGCTTCGTCCGGCGGCTCGTTCCCTTTCAGGTACGCCTCGAGGACTGGCTGCCGCGTCTCGGCGGTGGCGCGCAGACCGGTATCGCCGTCGATGTTCACCCAGACGATCTTCTCGCTGGGCGCCTCGAAATCACCCTGCGGCACGCCCTTGAGCGCCTTCTGCATGTAATCGAGCCAGATGGGAAGCGCGTAGTGGCCGCCGGTCGCGTACTTGTCCATCGGGTTTTCGTAGGTGTCGTAGCCCACCCAGACCCCCGTCACCAGATCGCGCGTGTACCCGAGGAACCAGGCGTCGAACAGGTCGTTGGTGGTACCGGTCTTTCCGGCCACCGGCTTTCCCAACGCCGCGGCGCGGCCGCCCGTGCCCGGCGGCTTGCACACTTCCGTCATCAGCTGCTGCATGAGGAACGCCGTCTCCGGCGTCATCACCTGCTCGGGCACGTCGAACAGCTTCGAGTAGCCGGCAGCGACGCGATCGTCGAGCTCCGTCCACGGATCGTAGAACGAGCTGTGGTCCTCGAGGATGCGGCCGTCGCGATCGAGCACCCGGCGCAGGTAGATCATCTTGGCCTTCTTCCCCAAGCGCGCGAACGTCGCGAACACACCGGTCAGCTCGGACGGGTAGACGCAAGAGGAGCCCAGCGCCATCGACAGATCCTCGTTGATCTTGGTGCTGAGGCCCAGCTTGTGCCCCCAGGCTGCGGCGGCCTTGACTCCGACCGCCTGCAGGGTGCGGATGGCCGGCGTGTTCATCGAATGGATCAGCGCCTGCCGCACCGGCACCTCGCCCTTGAATTCCTCCTCGTAGTTCTGCGGTTTCCAGCGACGTCCGGTGGAATCATCGTCGGCGACGATGGGGGCGTCCAGCAGGATGGTCGAGGCGGTGAACCCCTGCTGCTCGATGGCGGCGCTGTAGATCACCGGCTTGAATGCAGAGCCGGGTTGGCGGCAGGCCTGGAAGGCGCGGTTGAACTCGCTCTTCTCGAAGTCATATCCGCCGATCATCGCCACCACGTAGCCGCTGTTCGGGTCGGTGCTGATCAGGGCGCCCTGCAGTTTCGGATCCTGCTCGAGCGCCCAAACTCCTTTGCCCTCGGTGGCGCGCACCAGCACCACGTCTCCGGCGGAGAGCACCGGCCGCAGCGTGGTGATCTTCGTGTATTCGGAGTTCAGCTCGGGATTCGGTTTGCGCGCCCAGGCGGCCTGCTCCAGCGGAATCACGCCTTCCTGGACTCCCACGCGGATCTTCGCCGACTCCTTCTCGACCGAGGTCACCAGCGCCGCGATCACCTCGTCGCGCTTGCCCTCGCCTTCGAGAAAGGCCTGCTCCTTCTTGATGAAGTCGTCCCAGTCCTTCTTCTTCACCTGCATCAGCGGCCCGCGGAAACCCTGTCGCTTGTCCGCTTCGATCACTCCCTTGATCGTCGCCGCCACCGCATCGTGCTCGCGCTCGAGGTCGACGGTGGCGTACACCTTCAGGCCTTCATCGAGCAGCCGGTCGTTGCCGTAGCGGGCCACCAGATCGCGGCGGATGTGCTCGGTCACGTACGGTGCCGTCTCGCGGAAGATGTCCTGCACCGAGTACACCTGGATGGGAGCGTCCTCCGCTTCCTTCCGCTCCTGGGCGGTGATCATCCCTTCCTCGAACATCCGGCGCAGCACGTACATCCGGCGCGCCCTCGATCGCTCCGGATGCGCGAAGGGAGAGTACTTGCTCGGCGCCTGCGGCAGCCCCGCGATCAGCGCGATCTCGGGCAGCGTCAGCTCCCACACGTTCTTGCGGAAGTAGTTCTCCGCCGCCGCCTGCACGCCGTAGCTGTGATGACCGAAGTAGACCTCGTTCATGTACAGCCAGAGGATGTGCTCCTTGTCGAAGTTGTTCTCCAGCCGGCGGGTGAGGATGAACTCGCGCGCCTTGCGCCGGACGCCCGGCCAGCCCGACCGGATGCGCACGCTCTGCTCGCCCTCGACAGAGGCCATGATCGCCTTGGCGGTCTGCTGCGACAGCGTCGAGCCGCCCACCGTGCGGTTGTGCCGCACGTACGTCTGATAGATGCCGCGCATCAGCCCGGTGAAGCTGACGCCGCCGTGCTCGAAGAAGTCCTTGTCCTCGCTGGCGATCACCGCCTGCTTCAGGCGCTTGGGGATGCGGTCGTACGGGACCACCACGCGGCGCTCGTCGTAGAACTCGCCGATCAGCTGCTCGTCCCCGCTCCAGATGGTGGTGACGATGGGCGGGCGGTAGTGGCGCGCCCAGTCGATCGACGGCAGCCCGCGGGCGAGCCAGATGTAGAGGCCGAAAACCGCCAGGCAGGCCAAGCCTGCCAGGATTCCCAGCGGAATCGCGATCAGGACCCACAGCTTCTTCTTGCCGGGCCCGCGGTCGGCGACGAGCCGCGCGGCGATGCGGCTTCTGAGGGGCGGCAGTTCGTTGGGCATCGTTCGGGTCCTACGGCGGAACATCAGAACCGGGGGAGTTCATCCTGGCAAGTTGCTGTCGGCCGGCTGCTCGCTGAAATCCCCATCAGGATATCTGTGTTTTCCAGTGGATGCCTGCGCGGGGCAGACTTTCGGCCAGGTCCTTCGGGAGCGTCGATTCGAAGACCAGCCGTTTTCGCGTCACCGGGTGCGCCAGGGCGAGTCTGGTGCTGTGCAGAAACATGCGCCGCAACCCCCACTGGCGCTGCGCCATCCGGTTGAAGGGGAAGTCGCCGTATTTCGCATCCCCGACGACGGGATGGCCGATGGCGTCCAGGTGCCGGCGGATCTGATGGGTGCGGCCCGTCTCGATGGTGAGCTCGAGCAACGTCGCCTCGGGTCCGCCGGCGAGCTTCCTCCAGCGCGTGAGCGCGGCCTGCAGATTGACGCCTCGCAACCGCTTCGAGGCGTACGTCTGCTGGTGCTCGGCGAGGCGCAGATCGATGCTGCCTTCCTCGCGCTGGAAGCGGCCCTTGGCGAGGGCCAGATACGTCTTGTCCGTCTCGCCGCCGCCGAACATCTCCGTCAGCCGGACCATCGCCTGGCGGGTCCTGGCCACGATCACTACGCCGCTGGTCTCGCGATCGAGACGGTGGGCCGGGCTGGGCTTGAACTCCCCCGCGGGAGTCACGCGTCCCTGTCGCGTGAGATAGGCGCGCACCTGGTCGACCAGCGTCTCGCCGCTGATGCCGGAGCCGGGATGGACGGCGAGGCCGGCAGGCTTGTCGACGGCCAGGATGTGCTCGTCTTCGTAGAGGACCTTGAAATCTTGCCGGACCGCCGCGGCCGGCTTCGGGGGCGGGGCTTGCGCCGCCTGCAGGACGTGCACCGTGATCTCGTCACCCGGCTGCAGGAGCTGGGCGATGGCGGCGCGCGCTCCGTTGACCCGGACCTTCTTCGTCCGCACCAGCTTGTACAGATGGCTGAGCGGCAGGTTGTCCAGGCGCTTGCGGAGGAACTTGTCCAGGCGTTGGCCGGCAGCGTCGGCGCTCACCTTGAAGTCGACCCTCATCGCGGCTGGCTCTCCGAGAAGCGCGAGACGCGCCAGGTCCCGTCCTGCTGCCGCGCGAGCGTCACCTGGGCGCCGCGCTGCAGCGAGCCTCCGCCCTGGGGGCGGATGTCCAGCTCGTAGTCCGCGACGCGCTCCGCGTCGTCGCCGGTCAGCGCCTTGCGCTTGTAGTAGACGCGCACCTGCCGGAGCGGCATGCCGGCGTTCCCTTGCCGCGCCTCGCGCGTCAGGTTCAGCTCGTCCTTCAGGCGCAGGGCCGCGATGCCGGTGGTGAGCGGCAGGGCCCCGTCCTGGTCGGACTCGACGTAGTAGCGATCGACGAACTTGTCGGCGACCGAGGCCGCATCCTTCATGCCGCCGCAGGCCGCGAGCGCCAGGGCGACGACGGCCGGTCCGCGGTGCAGGCCCTTGCGGCGCATCAGGCTTCGATCTTATCAGCGAGCAGCGGAGGCAGCTTGGCAAAGATCTACACGCGTCGCGGCGATGATGGCTCGACCGGGCTCTTCGGTGGACCGCGGGTGCGCAAGGACGACCTGCGTGTTTCTGCCTACGGCGACATCGACGAGCTCAATTCCGCGCTGGGCCTGGCGCGAGAGGAAGTGCCCGCGGGAGACCTGCGCGATCTGCTCGACTCCCTGCAGAGCGAGCTCTTCACTCTCGGTGCCGAGCTCGCCACTCCGGACTTCGACGCCGCCCCCAAGGAAGTGCCGCGCATCACCGCCGACCTCGTCGCGCGGCTGGAGTTCGAGATTGATCGGCTGACCGAACAGTTGCCGCCGATGAAGAACTTCATCTTGCCCGGGGGGTCGCGCGCCGGCGCGGCGCTGCACTTCTGCCGCACCGTGTGCCGCCGCGCCGAGCGGAAGGTGGTCGAGCTGGCGAAGTCCGCACCAGTGCCGGAGGAGGCGCTCGCGTACGTCAACCGGCTCTCCGATCTGCTCTTCGTCATGGCGCGCGCCGCCAACTTGCGCGCCGGCGGACGCGAGATCCCCTGGGTTCCGTCGAGATGAAGCTGTTCGAGCTGGCGGACCTGCGCCCGCGCGAGTCGCTGCGCTTTCCGCTGGGACGGTTCGAGGGGTTTGCCGTCCGCGACGCGAGCGGCGGCATCCGCGCGTACCTGAACGTCTGCCCGCACCGCGCGCAGCCGGTCGACATCGGAGACGGACGCCTGTGGCTCACCTCCGGCGAGATCGAGTGTCAGGCGCACGGCGCGCGGTTCGATCCGGCGACGGGCGCGTGCACGGGTGGCCCCTGTCTGGGACGCGGCCTGACGCGACTCGGCATCGAGGAGCGCGACGGCGCCGTCTGGCTACTTGAGCCGCTTCAGTACCGCTGAAGTGAACATCCGCGTCGTCGCCGACCCGCCCAGGTCCGGCGTGACCGCTTCCTTCGAAGCGATGGCCTCGCGGACGGCGCTCACCAGCCGGTCCGCGGCGGTGCGCTCGCCGATGTGCTCGAGCAGCATCACGCCCGCCAGCATCACGGCGGTGGGATTGGAGATGCCCTTGCCGGCGATGTCGGGCGCGGTCCCGTGCACGGCCTCGAAGATGGCCTCGTCGCGGCCGATGTTCGCTCCCGCGGTGAGGCCGAGGCCGCCGATGAGGCCGCTGGTGAGATCGCTGAGGATGTCGCCGAACAGATTGGTGGTCACGAGCACGTCGAACTGGTTCGGATTCTTCACCAGCTGCATGGCGCAGTTGTCGATGATGATCTCCTTGAACTCGACGTCCGGGTGCTTGGCAGCCAGGGCGCGGCCGGTATCGAGGAACAGGCCGCTCGTCGCCTTGAGGATGTTCGCCTTGTGCACGAGCGTCAGCTTGCGTCGCTTGTTCCGCTTCACGTAGTTGAAGGCGTACTCGATGATCCGCTGGCTGCCCTTGCGCGTGATGATCGAGATGGTCTCGGCCGCGCTGCGCTCGTCGTCGACGTAGTGCTCGACGCCGGAGTACAGGCCTTGCGTGTTCTCGCGGATCACCACCAGATCGACGCCGCTGTAACGCGTCTCGACCCCGGCGAAGCTGCGGGCCGGACGGACGTTGGCGTAGAGATCAAATTCTTTCCGCAGCGCGACGTTCGCGCTGCGATAGCCCTCGCCGATGGGCGTCGCGAGCGGACCTTTCAGCGCAAGCTTGTTGCGCCGGATCGACTCCAGCGTCTCCGCGGGAATCGGCGTCCCGTGGGTGGGAACGGCCCCCGCCCCGGCCGCCGCGCGTTCCCACTCCAGCTTCGCGCCCGCAGCCTCGATCACTTCGACCGCGGCGTTGACCACCTCCGGGCCGATCCCGTCGCCGGGAATCAGCGTGACTGGAATGGACATGGGCGGCGAGGTTTAGCCTTGCTGTGCGGCATGTCAATAACCGGTACGGTCGCCTTCGGCGGCCGCGACTATTCCGGCGCGCGCCAGAGGGCCACCGCGAGGAGGATCATCTGCAGAAGGAGCAGCGCGGAGCTCAGGCCATGGAGCAGCCCGAATCGCCCGGAAGTGGTCTCGGCGGCCGCCCGCATCGACTGGATCGCGGGGGTGACGGCGAGGGCGGATATCGCGGCGCAGAGCCCTGCGAGCAGCGGGGCGATGGCATTTCGGGGGCGGCCGAGCGCGATCGCGCAGACCACCGCAAGGGCGGTCAGCGCCAGGGTCGCTGCGTCCAGGCGGGTGAGCATCGAGCCGACGAGATCCGCTGCCAGCTGCCGCCGAGGGTGTTCGCGCGGGAGCGCCGCGACGTCGCGCGGGAACACGACCTGCGCGGCCACGGCGGCGAAGAACAGCTGCGCCCCGAACAGGGATCCACAGGAAAGCCGATAGAGGAACCGCGCCATGACGGCGTTTTGCGCTACGTTAGACCCGGTATGCAAGGCGACATGGACATCGTCGATCCGCTGATCGACGACTACCTGACGCGTCTGGCGGGATCGCCCGACCCGGTGGAAGCGGAGATGCGCCGGTATGCGGACGAGCGCGACGGCTATCCCATCGTCGGGCAGACCCTCGGGACCTTGCTCGCGCAGTACGCGCTGCTGATGAAGGCGCGCCGCATCTTCGAGGTGGGGAGCGGTTTCGGCTACTCCGCGTTCTGGTTCGCGCGCGTCCTCGAGCCGGGGAGCACGGTGACGCTGACGGACTTCGACCGCGAGAACCTCGACCGGGCGCGGGCGTGGCTCGGGAAAGCCGGGATGCTCGACCGCTGCCGCTTCGAGCCGGCGGGTGACGGTCTGGAGGCGCTGGCGCGCTGCGAGGCCGGGCTGGACATCGTCTTCCTGGACGGTGAGAAGGGGGAGTACCCGAAGGCGCTCGCCATCGCGCTCCCGAAGCTGCGGGCGGGCGGCCTGGTGCTCGCCGACAGCGTGCTCTGGGGGGGCGCGGTGGCGCGCGGCGAGAGCGATGCGGCGACCGCGGGCCTGCGCGAATACACTCGCCTGATCTTCGGGAGCGAAGGGCTGGTCTCGACCATCGTGCCCATCCGGGACGGTCTCGCCATCACATGGAAGAGATAGACGTCACGGCCGCGCAGGTGAAAGCGCGCGCATGCGAATTGGGATTCGATCTCTGCGGGATTGCGCGCGCACATCCCCTTTCGCCGGAGCCGCTCGATCGCTGGTTGGCCCGGGGCTGGGACGCGGAGCTTTCCTACGTGCGCGCCCGGCGGGAAGAGCGGCTCGATCCCTCGCGGCTCGTGCCCGGGGCTCGCAGCGTGATCGTGGTCGCCGCGTCGTACGCTCCTGCGGCGGACGATCCGGAGCCCGTTCCCGGTGAGCTGGCCATCGCCCGTTACGCGCGAGGGCGCGACTACCACAACGTGGTGCTCAAGCCCGTGCGCAAGCTCGCGACCTGGATGCGCGAGCGCGGCGCCTCCGTGTACGCCGAGGTCGACGCGGGCGCCGTGATGGAAAAGGCCTGGGCGCAGGAGGCGGGAATCGGCTGGATCGGCAAGAACGGATGCCTGATCCACGAGCGCCTGGGATCCTGGCTGCTGCTCGGCGCGCTGATCACCGACGCGGATCTGGAGACCGATCCGCCGCACCCCGACCGCTGTGGCGAGTGCGCCCTCTGCATCCCGGCCTGCCCGACCGGCGCGATCCGCGAGCCGCGCTACGTCGACTCGGCGCGCTGCATCGCGTACCACACGATCGAGCACCGCGAGGCCATCCCGGAAGAGATCGCGCGGCAAGCCGGAGGCCGGCTCTTCGGATGCGATGCCTGCCAGGACGCTTGCCCGTGGAATCGCCGTGCACCGCCGGGTGCACTGGTCCAACTTCGCGCGCGCACGGCCTCACTGCGGACGGACGAGGTGCTCTCGCTCACGCACGAGGAAACCTGGCGCCGGTTCGAAGGGACCCCGCTCCTGCGCGCCGGGCGCGACGGGCTGGTGCGGACCGCGCTGGCCGTCGGCGGGGTCGCGGCGGCTCGCGCGCGCGCTTTCACGCAGGATCCGGCTCCCGGAGTCGGGGAGCAGGCGCGGCAGCGCCTCAGCGCGCCGGCAACGTGAGAACGGCGCCATTGAGGGCGCCCGCTTCTGGCGACACCAGGTAGAGGATCGCCTCCGCAACTTCCTCCAGGGGGACCTGACCCGGCAAGTTGCCGTTGGCAGACGTGCGCATGGCCCCTGGCGCGATGCAGTTGGCGCGCACGCCGCCGCCTTCCTCCGCGATCGCCTTGGTGAGCGCCACGACGCCGGCTTTGGAGGCTGCATACGCGGCCGAGCCACGCACCCCGCTCAGTGTCGCGGCATTGAGCGCAGCCACGTTCACGATGCGCCCTTCGCCGCGCATCCGGCGCAGCGCCGCGCGGCAGCAGAGAAAGCAGGACCGCAGATTGATGTCGATCATCTTCTCGAACAACTCGAGTGGGGTCTGCGCGAACGGCGCTCCAATCCAACCGCCGGCGCAGTGCACGGATCCCCAGATGGCTCCATGCTGCTGCAGGGCGCTCTCGTACGCCGCCTCGACCTGCGCCTCCACCGAGAGGTCCGCCTGCTTGCGCGTCAGGGCGACCACGGTCGCGCCGCTGCGCCGCAGCCGCTCGACCACCGCGGCGCCGAGGTTTCCCGAGGCCCCCGTTACCAGCACACAACGTCGTTCCAGTGTTGACATGGCCGGCCAATCTACGCAGAACGGAGCGGCCGATGCACGTCCGCGCTCGCCCGCCCGCCGCCGCGCTCTACGGCGCGCTGCTGGCGCACACGCTCGTCTCCGCGGGGAACTACCTCTTCGCCAAGCGCGCGCTGATGGAGATCCCGGCGCTGCCGCTCGGCCTTGGAGCCCTCCTGGTGCCGTCGTACCGGGCGGACATCGTCCGCGCATCCACCGCGGCATGGTGGGGGGTCGCGTACTTGATCTTGATGACCAGCGTCGTCGCATACCTGCTCTGGTACTGGGCCCTCGCCCACCTCGCCGCCGCGCGCGTGGCCATTTTCACGAACCTGCAGCCGCTCGCGACCGCGCTGCTCGGGCAGCTCTTCCTCGGCGAGCGGGTGACGGCGGCATTCTTCGGCGCGGCGGCGGTGGTGATGGCGGGTGTGCTGCTTGCGCAGTGGCGGGCGACCGACGCGGCGGAGGAGGCCCTCCTGGAGTCGCCGGCAAAGCCGTGATCCCGCTCACCGGCTACGGCGCATGGTCGCGATGTAGAACCCGTCCGTTCCCTGCCGGTGCGGCAACAGCTGTACTTCGCTGCCCACCCCTAATCCGACGGATTGCGGCAGGGCCTGCGCCGGTTCGAAATCGGGATGCGCGGAAAGGAACGCGCTGCGCACCTCCTCGTTCTCGCGGCGATTGATCGAGCAGGTCGCGTACACCAGCCGGCCTCCCGGTTTCACCAAGCGCGCGTAGCGTTCCAGGATCTCCCCCTGCCGCGGCGGAAAGGAATCCACCTCCGATTCCTCGAGGCGCCAGCGCGCGTCGGGGTTCCGGCGAAGCGCTCCCAGCCCGGAGCAGGGAGCATCGATCAGCACCACGTCGGCCTGTCCGCTCAGCTCGACGAGGCGCGCGTCGCTCGATTCCGGCACGGATCGCGCCTCCCAGTTGTGCACTCCCGCGCGCCGCGCCCGCGGGCGGACCTTGTCGAGGCGGCGGCCGTCGCGATCGCAGGCCACCAGCCGCCCTTTGTTGCGCATCTCGGAAGCAAGCGCCAACGTCTTTCCGTTCGTGCGTCCGGTGAAGGTGACGCCCCACGGCGAGAGCCTGGTCGGCTCGACGCGGGAGCCTTCCGCCCGAAGCGCGGCGATCAGCTCGTCGCGGGTATTCCTGAGCAGATTCGCGCGGACCGTGAGCGGAGCGCGCTGGTTCAGCGCTGCCGCCAGAGCGCGGGTTTCCCCGGATCCGAGCTGCTCGCTCCAGAGCTTCGCCAGCCATCGCGGCAGCGAGGTCTCGGCGGCCAGCGCGTCGAGCGGATCGTCCGGAGCGCCGAGTCGCTCAGGGTCGGCGACCAGCTCGAGCGCCCAACTCCATGTCGCGATCTCGGGACCGGCGAGCCCCGCGGCGCTCTCTGGGGATTGCCGCTCGCCCACGACGAGATACGCCGCGTACCTGAGCAGGTGCTGGGTGGGCGTCGCCAGCTTTTCGAGCGCCAGCTTGCGCGTGCCGAGGGCGCGCTGGAGGAGGTGGTCGACGCGCCCCTGCAGGCGCAGGAGCCCATACACCGCGTCAGACACCGCGCGCCGCTCAACGCTGCGAAGCAGCTTCTCCCGGCGGAGAACGCTCTGGAGCGCCTGGTCCGCACGCGCGCCCTCGCGGCGGACTTCCTCGTAGATCTCCAGGACCGCGGTACGGATGAGCTGCGCTCTCACGGCGCCGCTTCTCGGATGGCGACGCACATGCTGTCAACCGGGAAGTCCGCCTGTCGTCGGACGGACCTCCGGCGGAATTCCCCGAGGAGACGGTACCGTTAGAAACCATGGGTGCACTTCGTCGCAGCGCTCGCGGTGGCCGTGCTTCCTCCATTGCTCACGATGGATGACGCGGTCCGGATCTTTCGCGAACGCGGATTCGATCTGTTGATCGCCGAGGCGCAGATCGCCGCCGCCGAAGGCGACGCGACGGCGGCGGGCGCATTCGCCAATCCGCAGCTCTCGGCGAGCGCCGGCAGATCGTTCGACTATGACCCTCGAGCGTGTCCGGGGTGCTCGGCGACGGCGTGGTCGATCGGCCTGACGGATCCGTCGGCGTTGTCCGATCTGATCAGCGGTAAGCGCGGGTTGAGGGTCGAAGTCGCCCGCGCCGCGTTGGCGGCGGCGAAGCGATCGCGCGACGATGCGCTGCGTACGCTTTCACTGACGGTCCGGCAGGCCGTCCTCGACGGGGCCTTGCAGCAATCGCAGCTCGCCCTCGCCCGCGAGCTCGCCGAATCCACCGAGCGCACGCGCGCGCTCGACGAGAGGCGGCTGCGGTCGGGAGCGGTCTCGGAAGCCGAGCTGGCGCGGGCGGAAGTGGCGGCGCTGCAAGCCCAGCAGGTCGTCGATCTGACCGAGCAGGCCTTGATCGCCGCGCGGCTGCAGATCGCGTTCCTCCTCGGCGTGCGCGATCCGGCGCCGGAGGAGTTCACCATCGACCCGGCGCTCTTCGACCGCGCGCTGCCCGAGGCGGGACCATCGATCGATGTCCTCGGGCGGGAGGCGCTGGAGAACCGGCCCGACCTGCTCGCCGCGGCAGCGCAAGAGGCGCGCGCGCAGGCAGCGCTCGCGCTCGCGCGCAGGCAGCGGGTCCCCGACGTCGCGCTCTCCGCCCAGTATGCCCAGGAGGGGTCGGGACAGAACGCGCTCCAGCCGCCGACGCTGACGTTCGGGGCGCAGCTCCCGCTGCCGATCTTCTACCGGCAGTCGGGAGAGATCGCGCGCGCCGAGGCGGACCTGCGCGCGCAGCGGATCCAGCAGGAGAAGCTGCGGGCGCAAGCGCTGATCGATGTCCAGCAGGCAAGCGCGGCCGTCGAGGCAAACCGCCGCCTGGTGCAGCGGCTGCGGACCCGCCTCCTCGGGCGCGCCCGCCGGGTCCGCGACCTGGTGCAGGTGCAATACGAGAAGGGCGCCGCGTCGCTGCTGGAGCTGCTCGACGCCCAGAGGACCTGGGCTCAGGTCCACGCCGACTACCTCAGGGACCTGCGCGACTTCTGGCTCTCCGTGTTCCGGCTGGACGCAGCGGTGGGGCGCACATGAGGCGCGCCCTTCCGCTTCTCCTCCTGCTCTCGTGCGCCCGCCGCGAGGAACGCGAGCAAGCGCGGCCGCCCGCGGGAGAAGTCTGGCTCTCGCGCCAGCAGCTGGACTCACAGCAGATGCGGATCGGGATGATCGACGAGCAGCAGATCGCCAGCACCCTCGAGGCGCCCGGGCGGATCGCCTTCGACGACCTTCGCGTCGCCCACGTGTTCGCTCCCGTCTCGGGCCGGATCGTCAAGATCGACGCCGCGCCGGGACAGCAGGTCCGCAAGGGCGACCCGCTGGTCGAGATCGAATCGCCGGACGTCGGAGCGGCGTTCGCCGACCTCGGCAAGGCCGAAGCCGACCTCGCCGCCGCCGAGCGCGAGCTGAAACGCCAGCAGGAGCTCGTGGAAGCGCAGGCCGCGGCGCAACGGGAGCTCGACCAGGCGGAGAATGCCTATGGGCGCGCGCGCGCCGAGCTGGCTCGGGCACGGCGCCGCGCGGAGCTGTTCCGGCTGCGCGGCCTGGATGGCGTGACGCAGCGGTTCTCGCTCCGCTCGCCGATCGACGGCGAAGTGGTCGCGCGCGCGGCGAATCCAGGCACCGACGTGCAGGGCCAGCTCTCCGGCGGCGCTGCGCCCGAGCTGTTCACGATCGGATCGCTCGATTCCGTCTGGGCCTTCGCGGACGTCTACGAGGCGGACCTCGCTCGGGTGACGCTGGGCGCGTCGGTCCGGGTGAAGGTGATCGCATATCCCGACCGCAGCTTCCCCGGGCGCATCGAGTGGATCTCCTCGACGCTCGATCCGGTCACCCGTACGGCGCGCCTGCGCTGCACGCTGGGCAATCCGGATCGCGCGCTGCTGCCCGAGATGTACGCGACGGTGTCCATCGCCACCCCGGCGCGCAAGGCGCTGATTGTTCCGCGCAGCGCCGTATTGCACGTCGGCGAGGAGAGGGTCGTGTTCGTCCAGACCGGCACCTCCGAGAACGGGCTCCTCAGGTTCCAGCGTCGCCGGGTGGCGCTCGAAGAGAGCGAAGGAGATCTGGTCCCAGTGAAATCCGGACTGCAGGCCGGCGAGGCCGTGGTCATCTCGGGTGCGCTGCTCCTGAGCGGGATGCTCTGATGCGTTGGCTGGTGGAGAAGGCGCTGGCGGTGCCCTTCATCATCGTGGCCCTGGCTGCGGGTCTGCTCGGCGTGGGCCTCTGGTGCTACTCGCGGATGGACATCGAGGCCTATCCCAATCCGGTGGCTCCGATGATCGAGGTGATCACCCAGCCC
>VBKQ01000532.1 GCA_005879505.1 Deltaproteobacteria bacterium | reverse complement strand
GTTGCAGTACTACGACGAATCGATGCAGCCTTCGAGCACCCGCAACCAAATCCCCGACGGCGGCACGCTCGCGGCCATCGACGAACGCGGGATGGTCATCGAGGACGGCCCAAGCGACCTGTACTGGATGGATACCGCCGGCGCGCGCCATAGCGGGTCGATCGAAGCCGGAGCTCCGCCGCTGCAGAGAGCGCGTCAGCTGATCGGAGGCGGATTCGACACGGCCCAGGGAGTGCTGCAGCCGGACGCGACGGCGCTGTCTCCCCGGCCGGCGTGGCTCTCCTCGCGCGAGGGGCTGCCGCTGGTCTTCGTACGTGGCGGGCGCGCGTACGCGGCCCCGTCGTTCGTCTCCAGCAGCCAATGCCAGCGGCGCATCGAGCTGCCGCTGCCGGATGGCACCTCATGCGGCACCATCGACATGCGCGAGGCGGACGACTGCGCCGGTGGAGCGCCCATGGTGGGCGCGCGCGGCACCGTGCTGGAGGTAGCGCCGCTCGATTCCTACGACGGCGGAACGCGCACGATCGAGTACCGCGTCTTCCCCAGGCTGCTTGAATAGCCGCTCCCGCACGAAGTCGCGGGAGCGACCACTCTCACGCGCCTGATCGGCTTGCAGCGCGGCGCCCAGATTTCGCGTCGCTCAGTAGACAAACCTGCCGCGAGTGTGTGGCGGCAGGGATCGCTCGGCGCCTAGTTGGCGCCGTGGCGTTTTCCGTCCGGTTTGCCGAGTCCCTCCGCGCGCCGCCCGAACTGCTCGCGCGCGCGCACGAGGTGCTGCTCGACGTCGCCGAGTCGCTGGAGAACATCCCCAGTACCAGCGGCTTGTGGAGCGCGATGCAAGCGGGCAACGCCGAGTTGAATCTCGGCGGCTGGCAATTCGAGTACCGCGTCGATCCCGTGCTGCGCCGGATCGTCGTGGTCGGCGCCCGAAAGCTCGCGGGAACGCGGACCGGGTGAGATGCGCATGAAGATCCGGCTCGCTGCCCTCGCGCTGTTGGTCTCTTTCGCTGCCACCGCCCGCGGTCGTCAGCGAACCTTCCAGGTGGGCGCGACAGTCATCGCTTCCGCTACCATCTCGTCGGCCTTCAAGGCTGACGGTTTCGGCGATGGAATCGAAGTTCGTCTGGTCGGTCACCGGGCGCTTTCCGCAGCGGTCCTGATGGGCGGCGAAGTGAAGGTCACCCCCGGTGCGACGCGCATCCGCCTCGCGGGCTCGGGCGCCGTGGTAACGGTCCTCTATTAGACCTTTCGGGGCGGTGTCGTGCGCTGCGGCGGCGGGCGCGATGCGGGTGGGTTCGCCAGACGCTTGAAACCTACATGCTCCTCGGGCGTACGAAGAAGATCGCGCGAGGTGGGGGATGAAGATCGTATTCCCGGTCCGGTTCGCCGCTCATCACGGAGCAGCCGTCCAGACAACGTCCGGCGAAATGACGGACTCCCGCATGCTCCTCATGTGTCCGCAGCACCGCGCGCAGGCTGCCGCGTTGGTCGTGGCGTCGCGCAGCGCATCGACGCCTTGCTGGCGCTCTTGGCGCCCCGCTTGAACCGATCATCTCCGGATGGCACCGGCACGTCGCCTCATCGTGGCGCGCCCCGATACCCCACGTCGCTGCCCGTGACCATCGGAAGCGAAGGCAGGGTGATCGCCGCGTGCGCGCGGAACATCAGCACCAGCGGATTGTACGTGCATACCGAGCAGGAAGTGCCGCTGGGCTCGCTGGTAGCGGTACGGCTGGCGTTGCCGGACGGCGATGCGCCCCTCGGCGTGCAGGCCAAAGTGATCCACCGGCTGACGGGGGGACAGGCGCACACGCCCTGGGTGGAGAAGGGCCTTGGCCTGCAGTTCGTCGAGGGCGACGATTCGTTCCGCAGCCGGCTCGATCGGCAGCTGAAGTTGCTCCAGAGCGCCGCGAATTCTGCGCCGCCCCGCGGCTGATCGTCGCACGGGGTAGAACTACGGGGATGACTGCTCCCCGCACGCACCAATTCGCTGCCGTCGCCTTCGAGGAGAACCTCTCGCTGCGCGATCTCGCCGCAGCCTATCCCGACGCCAGGCTGGGACTGCGAGACATGCGCGTGCCCGTCGGCGACGACGAAGAGATCTTCATCTATCCGTTCGGAGCCGTCGTCTTCCATGACGTGCCCCCCGAGCGCCGCGAGACGGAGCTCGCCCGTCTGGGCCGTGCGCGGCCCGGTCTGACGAGGCAGGTGGTGCGGGAGAGCTTCACGGTCCGCGAGGAGCCGGGGAGCCGGGTGGACATCGTCGACGGGAACCTCGTCGTCGACCAGTTCGGGGACGGCCGCGCTGCCGTGGTGGCGCTCATCGTCGCACAGAGCGCCGCTCTCGAGTACTACGAGCGCATCGTCGAGCGGCTGTTCGCGCGGACCATCGGCCTTGTGGAGCCTCTGGAGAGGTACGGCTCCGTATCCACGCGCATCCGGGGGCTCCACCGGTTCATCGGCGAGGCCATCGCCACCCGCAACGAGGTCTTCACCGTCCTGGCCCTGCTCGACAAGCCCGACGCGACCTGGGACGACCCGGCGATGGACCGGATTTACGACGAGCTGCGTGCCGAGTTCGATCTGGTCGACCGCTACACCACCATGGAGCAGAAGCTGCACGGAGTGCGCGAGGCGCTGGAGCTCGTGCTCGACGTCGCGCGCGACCGGCGGATGTGGCTCCTGGAAGTGACCATCGTCTTGTTGATCCTGTTCGAGATCCTGATCGAGCTGTTCCGGCGGCTGCACTAGCCGCTCCCGCGGCTCGGGTGCGAGCAGGTCTCGCCC
>VBKQ01000151.1:12249-22616 GCA_005879505.1 Deltaproteobacteria bacterium | reverse complement strand
CGGGCTTTCCGACTCCAGCCCGGCTCGCCGAGGCGGAGCTGCGTGGCATGCCGGCGGTGCGGGCCAACGCCATCGTCCAGCTTGCCCGGAGCGTCCGCGACGGCCAGGTGCGGCTGGATGGATCGCAGGATCTCGACGCGGTCACCGCAGCGCTCTGCAAAGTCCCCGGCATCGGCGACTGGACCGCGCACCTCGTGGCGCTCCGCGCTCTCGGTGAGCCCGACGCATTTCCCGCGTCCGATCTCGGCCTTTGCCGCGCTCTCGGGCTGACGCCGGGCGCTCTGCTCGAGCGCGCGGAGAACTGGCGACCGTGGCGGGCCTACGCTGCCGCCGCCATCTGGCTTGGCTGAAGGAGTGAACATGCTTTGCGTAGATACTGTCGAGACCCCGATCGGCCCCATCCACCTCGCCCTTCGCGGCGGTGCCCTCCACGCCTTGCGCTTCGACGAGCCGTTCGAAGGAACCCGGGCGCCGGCGCCGGTCAGCGATAGGGTGCGGGCATACTTCGCCGGCGATGTCCACGCGCTCGACGAGGTCGCGGTGGATCCGGACGGCACGCCATTCCAGCGGCGTATCTGGGCCGCGTTGCGCGACATTCCGCCGGGCGAAACCCGCACCTACGGCGAGCTCGCGCGCCAGCTCGGCACGCATCCACGGGCCGTCGGCGCGGCAAATGGCAGAAATCCGGTGTGCCTCGCCATCCCCTGCCACCGGGTGATCGCGTCTGACGGCAAGCTGTGCGGTTACGCCTGGGGAGAGGAGCGGAAGCGCTGGCTCCTGGAACACGAGCGGCGCTAGTCGCGGCCGCCGAAGGCGGCTCAGCGACTATCGCTTGAGGCTGTACCGGTTGTGAGATGTGTTCTACGTTCCCGCTCCGCATGAGCGACCACACCAAGAGGCCGCCCCCGGAGCCGTCCGGCGGCATGTCGTCCGCCCAGCGCCAGGAGCGTCTCGCGGGTCGAGCTGCTGCTCGATCCCGGCAGCTTCATCGAGCTGGACAAGTTCAAGACCCACCGCGCGGACGACTTCGGCATGTCGGACAAGAAGATGCTCGGCGACGGCGTGGTCACGGGCTACGGGACCGTCGAGGGACGGCAGGTATTCGTCTTCGCGCAGGACTTCACCGTCTTCGGCGGATCGCTGAGCGGTTCATACGCGGAGAAGATCTGCAAGGTGATGGACCTTGCTGTCAGCACGGGATGTCCGGTGGTCGGGCTGAACGATTCAGGCGGCGCCCGGATCCAGGAAGGCGTGGTCTCGCTCGCCGGCTACGCGGAGATCTTCTACCGGAACGTGTGCTCGAGCGGCGTGGTGCCGCAGCTCAGCGCCATCCTCGGCCCTTGCGCCGGCGGCGCCGTCTACTCGCCCGCCATGACCGACTTCATCGTGATGGCGAAGAGCTCGTCGTACATGTTCATCACCGGCCCGGACGTGATCAAGACCGTCACGCACGAGGAGGTGACCAAGGAGGACCTGGGCGGCGCGCAGACGCACAACGCGCGCAGCGGTGTGGCGCACTTCGCCGCCGAAGACGAAGCGGGCGCCATCCGCGTCCTGCGAGAGCTGCTCTCGTATCTCCCTTCGAACAATCTGGACGATCCGCCGCTGGTCGCCTCCGACGACCCGCCGGACCGTCGCGACGATGTCCTCAAGACCATCGTCCCGGAAAACCCGAACAAGCCCTACGACATCAAGGAAGTGATCCGCGCCGTGGTGGACGACCGCCAATTCCTCGAGGTGCACGAGCACTTCGCGAGAAACATCGTCTGCGGGTTTGCCCGCCTTTCGGGCCGCAGCGTGGGCGTGGTGGCGAATCAGCCCGCGATTCTCGCCGGCGTCCTGGACATCGACGCCTCCCGCAAGGGCGCGCGCTTCGTGCGCACCTGCGATGCCTTCAACATCCCGCTGGTTACGTTCGTGGACGTGCCGGGCTTCTTGCCCGGGACGGCCCAGGAGTGGAACGGCATCATCACGCACGGCGCCAAGCTGCTCTACGCCTTCGCCGAGGCGACCGTCCCGAAGTTGACCGTGATCACGCGCAAGGCGTACGGAGGCGCCTACGACGTGATGGCGTCCAAGCACATCCGCGCCGACGTCAACCTGGCCTGGCCGACGGCGGAGATCGCCGTGATGGGGCCGGAGGGCGCGGTGAGCATCGTCTTCCGCAACGAGCTGAGCAAGGCGCGGGACGCGGAGAAGGCGAAGAAGGATCTGGTGCAGAAATACCGCGACACGTTCGCGAACCCGTACAAGGCCGCGGAGCTCGGATACGTGGACGAGGTGATCCTCCCCGAGGACACGCGGCCGCAGCTCTGCCGCGCACTGCAGATGCTGCGGAACAAGCGGCAGGAAGTCCCCCAGCGCAAGCACGGGAACATCCCGCTCTGAAGATGCCGGAGTAAGATCGGCCCGTGCAATGGAACGTCGCCGAACGGGTTGGCCGGATCCGCTGGATCTTCCTGCCGCTGGGCCTCGGTGCGCTGGTCGCGGTCGGCGCGCACGCTGCCGCGGACGTGGTCGGAGACCGGGTGCTCTGGCTGGTCGACCGCGTCGACGCGTTCTTCGACGCCATCTGGTCGAGCTGGTCGTTCACTGCGCCGCTGGTGGAGGTGATCGGGCTCACGCAGCGCACCTGGTTTGCCCGCGCAGTGGCGCTTTGTTGGGAGCTGGCCGCAGACGCGCTGATCGCGGTTCCACTGCTCGGCTACGAAGAGCGCGAAGCCGCGCGCGAATGGCAGCTCGCGCGCGACATGCTGCGCCGGATCCGTTCGCCGCTTCTGCTGGTCCGGCCGGCGGCGACCTTGTTCGTCGGCATCGCCGGAGCGTTCTCGGTGGCGAGGACGGTGCAAGGCTCCGTGCAGCTTGCTCTCCATCTCTCCTGGCTCGCCCACTTCCTCCGCGCGCTGATCCTGCTCGCGGTGCTGGTCGTGCTGGTGCCGCGGGCGGTGTTCCGATCGCTCGAGCACGAGCGCACGGCACCGTACCGGATCGCGGCGGCGGTCGTCCTCTTGCCCTTGCTCATCGCGGCGGTGCTCTCCTGGCGATGAGAGAACGTCTCCCGCTGCTCGAGCTGCTGCTTTCCGCCCTCTGCCTCTGGGCGGGCTGGTACCACACGCCCGCGGGCGCGCTGGTGCGGACGGCCGGTGCTTGGATCTTCGGTACCCGCAGCACCGCGCGTCCCCTGCTCGCCTATTTCGCGGCGGGCACGCTCGTGCCGCCCCGTCCGCCTCCGCCTCCAGGCGGGCCGGTGCCACCTGCGCAGGCGCTCGCGTACGGAGCGGCCGCCGTTCTCGACGGATCGCCCGCGGAGCTTGCGCCTCGGATCCGCGCGCTCGCGCAGCGGCTCGGATCCGACGATGCGGCGCTCCTGGCGCTCTTCTGTGGCGAGGAAGCGGCGCGCTTTGCCGTCGCGGAGGCGCGCTCGTCCGCGCTGGACGATCTCTCGCGCGCGCTCCCCCCGCGGTCGGAAGCCTGCGTCGCCCGGGCAGCGCAGGCCGCGATGCTCGGCGGAGCGTACGCGCTCGGATGGCCCCTGCCCGAGTCGGTGCGAATCACCTCCCTGTTCGGGGTCCGCGACCACCCGATCCTCGGCGGCCGCCGGCTGCATGCCGGATTGGACCTGGGAGCTTCGGCCGGCACCCCGGTCCACGCCGTCGCCGCCGGCGTGGTGCGCCGCGCCAGCAGCGACGGCATCAACGGGCGTATCGTCGTGCTCGATCACGGCCGCGGCGTCGTCACCACCTATTGCCATAACGACGCCTTGCTCGTGCGCAACGGGCAGCACGTCGACAAAGGCCAGACGATCGCGCGCTCCGGGAGCACGGGGCTCACCACGGGAGCGCACCTGCACTACCAGATCGATCTGGCGGGAGAGCCGGTCGATCCGCTTCGTTTTCGCGCGCAGCACCCGAAGACGGCGATGGGCGCGACCGACTGAAAAACTACGTCGTCCAACCATCCGCAGGGCGTGGATGCACAGTTCTGCTAGGGTTCGCCGCCGTGAGCATCGGCAAGGTCCTGATCGCCAATCGCGGCGAGATCGCGGTGCGGGTAGCGCGCACCTGCCGGGAGATGGGCATCCGCACGGTCGCCGTCTACAGCGATGCGGACCGCGCCGCGCTGCACCTCCGCTGCTGCGACGAAGCGGTGCGGGTGGGTCCCGCGGCCTCGCGCGAGAGCTATCTTGTCATCGACAGCGTGATCGCCGCCTGCAAGGCGACTCGCGCGGACGCCGTCCACCCGGGATACGGCTTCCTCTCCGAGAACGCCGCCTTCGCGCGCGCCTGCGCCAGTGCCGGGATCCTGTTCATCGGTCCCCCGCCCGAGGCGATCGAGGAGATGGGCGAGAAGACGCGGGCCCGGCGCAAGGTCATCGAGGCCGGAGTCCCGGTCGTGCCCGGATTGAAGGAGCCCATTCCCGAAGGGGGCGAGGCCAAAGCGAAGGATTACGCGCTCTCCATCGGGTATCCGATCATGCTCAAGGCGGCCGCCGGCGGCGGCGGCAAGGGAATGCGGCTGGTCGCCGGACCGAAGGACTTCGACTCCGCGCTGGCCACGGCGCAAAGGGAGGCCCTGAGCGCGTTCGGCGATGCGCGGGTGTACATCGAGAAGGCAGTGGCGCGGCCGCGTCACGTGGAGATCCAGATTTTCGCGGACACCCATGGCAACTGCATCTGGCTGGGCGAGCGGGAGTGCAGCGTGCAGCGGCGTCACCAGAAGGTGATCGAGGAGACGCCCAGCCCCGTCCTCACGCCCGAGCTGCGTGCCGAGATGGGCCGGGTGGCGGTCAACGCGGCGAAGGCGGTGAAATATGTCGGCGCGGGGACGTGCGAGTTCCTCGTCGACGGCAACACCCGCACGTTCTATTTCCTGGAGATGAACACGCGCCTGCAGGTCGAGCACCCCGTCACCGAGTGGTGCACCGGGCTCGATCTGGTGCGCTGGCAGATCGAGGTCGCCGCCGGTGGCCGCCTGCCCTGGACGCAGCAGGACGTGCTCGAGAACCTCCGCGGCCACGCCATCGAGGCGCGCCTGTACGCCGAGGACCCGGCCAGGAACTTCCTTCCCAGCCCCGGCACCATCCTCGAGTTGCGGCTCGCCGAGGGGCCTGGCGTACGCAACGACTGCGGCGTCGAGAGCGGGAGCGAAGTGCCGCGGCACTACGATCCGATGATCGGCAAGCTAGCCGTCTGGGCGCGGACGCGGGAGGAAGCCATCGCCCGGCTGCGGCGGGCGCTGCGCGAAACGGTGGTGAAGGGAATCACGACCAACACGGCGTACCTCGGGCGCGTGCTGGACCTGGAGGAGTTCCGCAAGGGCGACTACGACACCGGTCTGCTGACGCGGGCGCAGGACCGGCTGCTGGGAAAGGAGAAGACCGGCGACGAGGAGATCGCGCTCGCGGCTGCCGCGATCTGGCAATGCGAGCAAGACCAGCGCGCGGCGCTGCGCCAGGCAGCGGCGAACGCGAGCGGCGAGTCGGCGTGGGGACGCGCCGGCCGGCTCGCATCGTTGCGGAGGTCCCGATGAGGTACACCGCGATCCTCGACGGCGAAGAGCGCCTGATCGAGATCACGCCCCGCGAGAACGGGTACCACATCGTCATCGACCAGAAGGTGCTGGACGTGGACGCAGTCCATCTGCAGGGCTTCGCCCTGAGCCTGATCGCCGGGACCCGCAGCTACCGATGCGACATCGAACCAGGGAAGGATGGCCGCATCGGAGTGTTCGTCGGCGAGACCTTGTATCCGCTGGAGATCCTCGATGAGCGCAAGCTGCGGATGCGGCGCGCCTCGGGCAAGTTCACGCTGGAAGGGCCCCAACGCATCGATGCGCCCATGCCCGGGAAGGTGACGCGCGTACTGGTGAAGGTCGGCGACGAAGTGCGGGAAGGACAGGGGCTCGTTGTCGTCGAGGCGATGAAGATGGAGAACGAGCTGCAGAGCCCCAAAGCGGGAAGGGTCACCGAGCTGCACGCGGTGGAAGGCGCCGCGGTGGAGTCGGGAGCGAAGCTCGTGGTCGTCGCCTGATTTCTCGCGCCAGAACAAGAGCGGGTTCTCTCGCAGCGTCCATGTCGGAATTGCGCTACAAGCGGGACCGATGGCAGCGGAATCCGCCTACCTGCACGGGACCTCTCCTGCCGAGCAGGGACGCCTGTCGCTGCTCAATCGGCTGATGAACGAGGCCGCGATGCGCGAGCTCGCCATCGCGAAGGGCGACCTCATCATCGACTTCGGCTGCGGTCTCGGGCAGCTCTCGCTCGACATGGCGCGCGCGGCCGGGACGCGCCTGGTCGGCATCGAGCGCAGCGAGGAGCAACTGGCGAGGGCGGAGCGCCATGCGCTTCTCGATCTGCGCCTGGGCGACGTGAGCGATCCCCCGCTGCGCGACCACGAATGGGGCTCGTTCGATCTCGCGCACGCCCGCTTCGTTCTCGAGCACGTCCGCGAGCCCCTGGCAGTCGTGCGCCACATGGTCCGCGCGGTGCGGCCCGGGGGGCGCGTCGTGCTGCAGGACGACGACCACGACGTCTTCCGCTGCTGGCCGGAACCCGCGGGGTTCACGCCGCTGTGGAAGGCGTTCCAGCGCACCTACGACCGCCTCGGATGCGACCCGTACATCGGGCGCCGGCTGGTTTCGCTGCTGCACGACGCCGGCGCGGCGCCCGTGCGCTCGACCTGGATCTACTTCGGGTCCTGCGCCGCGGAACCGAAGTGGCCCGGCTTCGTCGAGAACATCCACAGCCAGCTCGCCGGCGCCCGGGAGGCGATGGTCGAGGGGGGCCTGCTCGGCGCGGCGGAGATCGATGCCGCGCTCGGGGCATTCCGCGAGTGGGCGCATCGTCCGGAGGCGGCCATCTGGTACGCGATCTGCTGGGCGGAAGGAGTGCGGAGATGACGGCGCTGGAGAAGTGGGCGCGGGAGGTCTACGGCAAGACGGCGGCCAAGCCCGGGGCCCTGCGCAAGGCGCTCTTCGAAAGCTCGAGCGGCATCGAGGTGAAGCCGCTCTACTCGCCCGACGAGCCGCCTCCGTCCATCGGCTTCCCCGGCCAGTACCCGTTCACGCGCGGCGTGCAGCCGACGATGTACCGCGGGCGCTTCTGGACGATGCGCCAGTATGCGGGCTTCGGCACCGCGGAGCAGACCAATACCAGATTTCATTACCTCCTGGCCTCCGGCCAGACCGGCCTCTCGACCGCGTTCGATCTGCCGACGCAGATGGGCCACGACTCCGACAGCCCGCGCGCGCGTGGCGAGGTAGGCCGGGTCGGAGTGGCGATCGATTCCGTCGACGACATGGAGCGGCTCTTCAAGGGCATCGACCTGGGCAAGGTGTCCACCTCGATGACCATCAATGCCACGGCGGCGACGCTGCTCGCGCTCTACCAGGCGGTCGGCGAGGCCCACGGCACCGGGCCGGCGGCGCTGTCGGGGACCATCCAGAACGACGTGCTGAAGGAATACATGGCCCGCGGCACGTACATCTATCCGCCCGGGCCCTCGATGCGACTGATCACCGATACCTTCGAGTACTGCTCGAACGTGGTGCCGAAGTGGAACCCCATCTCCATCTCCGGCTACCACATCCGCGAGGCGGGCTCGACTGCCGCGCAGGAGATCGCCTTCACGCTGGGCGATGGCATCGCGTACGTCGAGGCCGCCGTGAAGCGCGGGCTCGGCGAAGGATCCGCGCTCCTGCACGCTGCGGTTCCACGCGCAGACAGCGGGGTCGACGCTAACCGCGCAGCAGCCGGACAACAACGTGGTCCGCGTGGCGCTGCAAGCACTCGCGGCGGTGCTCGGCGGGTGCCAGTCCCTGCACACCAACGGGCGGGACGAAGCGCTGAGCCTGCCCACGGAAGCGAGCGCGCGCATCGCGCTGCGGACGCAGCAGATCGTCGCTCACGAGAGCGGCGTCTGCGACTTCATCGACCCGATCGGGGGGTCGTGGGCGCTGGAGTCGCTCACCGACGAGTTGGAGGCGAGAGCGGTGGATTACCTGCGCAAGATCGACGACATGGGCGGGATGGTGGAGGCGATCTCGCGGCAGTTTCCCCAGCGCGAGATCGAAGAGGCGGCATACAAGGCGCAAAAGGAAGTCGAGGAGAAAAAGCAGATCGTGGTCGGCGTGAACGAATTCGCCTCGGAGGAGGCGCCGATCGAGACGCTGCGGATCGATCCCGCCCTCGAGGAGCAGCAGATCGCGCGCGTCAAGGCGTTCCGCAGGCAGCGCGACAACCCGGCCACCACGCGGGCGCTCTCCGAGCTGAAGCAGACGGCGGAGGGAACCGGGAACCTCGTCCCGAAGATCGTGGCGGCCGTGAAGGCGCGCGCGACGCTCGGCGAGATCGCCAACGCCATGCGCGACGTGTTCGGCGAGCACTAGCCGCTCCCGCACCGGAGGTGCGGGTTTGCGGCTACGTTTTCAGGCTGTACCCGTTATGTTTCGAGAGCGACGGTGCTGATCAGCGTGCTGCTCCCCGCGAAGGATGCCTCCGCCACGCTCCCCGAAGCGCTCCGCGGCGTGCTCACCCAGCGCGACGCCCCGCCGTACGAGGTGGTGTGCGTCGACGATGCCTCTTCGGACGCGACCCCGGCGATACTCGCGAGCGCGTCCCGGACCGATGGTCGCGTGCGGGTGGTGCGCGGAAGCGGCCGTGGTCTCGTGGCCGCGCTGAACCTTGGTCTCGCCCACTGCCGCGGCGAGCTGATCGCGCGCATGGACGCGGACGATCTGGTCCACCCGGACCGCCTGCGCCTGCAGGCCGAGATGCTCGCGAAGGATGCGGCGCTCGGCGCCGCCGGGAGTCTCGTCGATTGCATTCCGCGGCCGCTCTCCCCCGGAATGGCGCGCCTCGAGCGATGGCTCAACCAGACGATCACCGCGGAGCAATGCCGGAACGCCCGCTTCATCGAGGCGCCCCTCGTCCACCCGAGCGCCACCTTCCGCCGCGACGCGCTGCAGGGAGGCTGGGAAGATCACGGCTGGGCCGAGGATTGGGACCTGCAGCTGCGCATGGTGGAGCGCGGCTGGGCGCTGGCGAAAGTGCCCCGGGTACTGCTGCAGTGGCGGGATTCGCCTGTCCGCCTCACGCGTACCGGCCCGGCGTATTCGGACCAGGCAATGTTCCGCCTCCGCGCACACTACCTCGCGCGCGGACCTCTGCGAGGCAGGCCTTTCGACATCTGGGGCGCCGGCCCCACCGGAAAGCGCCTGGCGCGCGAGCTGGAGGCCCATGGCCTGGGTCCGCGCGCGTTCTACGACGTGGACGGCCGCAAGCGGGTTGCCCGTGGCAGGCCCGTGCGCGTCGAACGAGAGCTTCCGCCGCCCGGTGAAGCGCTGATGTTGTGCGCCGTGGGAACGGCAGGCGCGCGCGAAGAGATCCGCGGTGTCCTCGAGACGCGCAATTACCGGGAAGGAGAGCACTTCCTGTTCACCGCCTGACCACGTCCGGCTCCGCTGTGATAATCCCAGTCTCGTGGCATCGCTGGAGCCCATCGCTCGCCTGCTTGCGGAGCGCCAGGCGCTGCCCGAACCGTTGCTGCGCCGGGCGCAGAGCGAGTCGCCGAGCCGATCCGCATTCCTCAACAGGGTCCTGGAGCTCGGAGTCCCGGAAAACGATCTGGTCTCGATGATGTCGGAACAGCTCGGGATCCCGGGCGTCGATCTCGCGCGGACTGCGGTCGATCTCTCCGTGCTCGATACCATTCCCCGGCCCGTGGCCGAGTCCGACCTGGTACTGCCGCTATCCGTCGAGGGCGGCCGCCTGCATGTCGCGGTCAGCGCCGGGGCTGATAATTTCGACGTGCTGGAGGAGCTGCGCTTCATCACCGGCCAGGAGGTCTCGCCGTACGCCGCCCTGCCGGCATCCTTGATGGAGGCGATCACGGCCTCGTATGACGCGAAGAACCGCGGGGAATCGTCCTGGCGCGGCGGGAGCGTGCGGCCCGACGCCCCGGCTACTTTCGCGGTGATCCTTCCGGAGATCCGCCGCGCTTCGGGCGATGCTCCGGCAACCGACACCGTGCTCGAGTCGGAGCAAGAGCTGGAGGAGCTCGAAGAGCTGCGCGAACCCGAGGTCGAGCTGGAGGTGGGCGGGGACGACGAGGAAGAAGTGCTCGGCGCCCTCGAGGTGCGCTCCGGCCCGGCGCGCATCCTCGCGGTCGATGACGATTTCGACATCCTTCGGATGCTCGACCGCACCTTGAAGTCTGCGGGGTACGTGGTCGATCTCGCCCGGGACGGCCGCGAGGCGGAGCAGAAGCTGAGCTCCGAGCGCTACGATCTGATCGTGCTCGACGCGATGCTCCCGCACGTGCACGGATTCGAGCTCTGCGCGCGGCTGAAGGCCAGCGCGCGGACGCGCG
>VBKQ01000151.1:0-12063 GCA_005879505.1 Deltaproteobacteria bacterium | reverse complement strand
CGCGCGATGCATGATCAGGGAGAGCTGTTCCACGCCATCACCGCCTACGAGCGGGCGGTCGAGCTGCGTCCAAACCTCTTCCAAGCCCTGCGCGCGCTGGCCGGCCTCTACGAGCAGAAGGGGTTCCGCCGCAAGGCGGCGGAGGCGCTCGAGCGCGCGGTCCACTCCGCCCCGGATCCGCAGACGCGGGACGCCATGCGCCAGCGGCTGCTCCGTCTGCTTTGATCCCATGGATCCGCGCGCGGGCGTCACGCCGTCGATTCGGAACTTCGCGCACGCCATCGATCGCCAGCGGCAGGCGCTGGAGAGGATTCCACTGCTCGATGCCACGCGTTCGGACATCGCCGAAGCAGCCCGGGCGCTCGATGAAGCGGAAGCGGCTGCGATCGCTGTCGCAGCCGGCGACGATCTCGCGCGCTTCGGAGTGGCCGCTCGCGCGGTTTCGATCCCGGTAGTGCGCGCCGACCTCCTCGCCGAGGAATTCCGCGTCTACGAATCGCGCGCCGCGGGCGCCGATGCCGTCCTGCTGCGCGCGGCCGGAGTGCCTCCGGAGCTGCTCGCGCGCTTGATCCAGGCCGCCACCTCGACACACATGGCGGCGTGCGTCGCGTGCGCCGGCCCGGACGAGATCGCGCGGGCCGCCTCCGCCCGCGCTCCGGTGGTCGCGCTCGAGCCATCCTTGTTGCATCTCGCGGTGCCGCCGCGCATCTTGGTTCTCGCGCTGTCGTTCGCGCCCGCCGTGCGCGGCCGGGCGGATGCGGCGCTGGACCCGAGCCTGGCGGACGCAGCCTCGTTCCGCCGCGCGCTCGATGAAGAGGACAGCTGATGCCGCCCCCGTTTCGCAAGCACGTCTTCATCTGCCTCAACGAGCGGCCGCCGGAGTCCGAGAAGGGTGACTGCACGCGCAAGGGCTCGCCGGAGCTGCTGAAGAAGTTCAAGGCGGCGCTGCGAGCCCGCGGGCTCGACGAGGAGATCCGCGCGAACAAGGCGGGTTGCCTCGACAACTGCGAGAACGGCTGCTCGGTGGTCGTCTACCCGGACGCCGTCTGGTACGGCCATGTCACCGAGGCGGACGTGGAGGAGATCGTCGAGAAGCACCTGGTGCAAGGCGAGCCGGTGGAGCGGCTGCGGTTGTTCAAGACCTAGTCTAGAAGCGTAGCCGCTAAGCCGCCTTCGGCGGCCGCGGCTAATTAACGAACCGCGACCTCTCGCGCAGCCGGCGGACGAGCGCGCGCAGCGCCCTTGCGTCCGCCGCATTCGGGTCCAGGTTGAGCACCCTTTCCAGATCCGCCGCCGCTGCCGCCGACCCACCGAGCTGCTCGTAGAGCTGCGCTCGCTCGCGCAATCCGCGCACGTTGTCCGGGGCGAGCAGCAGCAGCCGATCCACCGCGGACAGCGCGCGGGGGATGTCGTTGCGGCCCTCGTAGACGGAGCGCAGGTTCTGCAGCATCCGCACCAGGATCTCTCGCGGCTTCGCAGCCCGCAGGAGCCGGTGATCGAAACGGACCTGCTCTCCGACGGCGGATACGAGGCGCCGCTTCAGCTCCTCGGTTCCGAGAAGCTGTCCGCGACGGAACGGGTCGATGATCAGCTCATCTTCCGCCAGCCGCACCTTGCAGAGGAAATGGCCGGGAAATCCGACCCCCTCGACCGCGAGCCCGCAGCGGCGCCCGACCTCCATGTAGACGATGCACAAGGTGAGCGGGATTCCCACGCGACGCTCGAGCACTTCGTTCAGGAAGCTGTTGCGGGGGTCGTAGTAGTCCGCCTGGTTGCCGCAGAAGCCGAGCTCGTGGAAGAGGTAGGCGTTCATGCGGCCAACCCGGCGCTCGGGAATCGCCCCGGCGGGCAGACCCCCCTGGACACCCTCGGCGAGTCGGTCGAGCAGGCGCAGGTAGTGGCCCTCGTCGAGGTCGGGATACTCCTCCCGCGCTACCGCCAGAGCGGCCCGGACCAGGTCGATCGGCTCCTGCGCGATGAACCGTCGCAAGAGCGTGCGTGAAGTGTCAGCCCCGTCCATCGGCGTCCTGGAGCGCGTCTCCTATATGTACAGTCCAAAACGTAGCCGCAAAGCCGCACTGCGCGCGGCAGCGGCTAAGCCGCACTTCGTGCCGGCGGCGGCCATCGTACCACGCGTTCAGAACGCCTCGTTCACCAGGCGCTCAAAATCCACTTGCGTCACCGGCCGGGGGTTGGAGAGGTGGCAGGCGTCCGCCATCGCTTTCTCCACGATCTTCGGGATCATCTCGCGGCGGACTCCGGCCTGCGACAGCCGCCGCGGGAGGCCGCAGGCCCCTCGCAGGTCATCGACCAGCTCGGCGCAGAGATGGGCCCTTTCTTGTGGCCCCATCTTGGGGTCCGCGCCGAGCGCGACGGCGGCATTGGCAAGCCTTTCCTCGGCCGCCACGCGATTGAAGCTCACCACCGAGGGGAGCATCAGCGAGTTGGCGAGGCCGTGGTGCGTCCCGGCGACTGGGGTCAGCGCGTGCGCGACCGAGTGACACGCTCCGAGCCCTTTCTGGAAGGCGATCGCCCCGAAGGCGCTACCGAGCAGCATCTGCTCGCGCGCCTCGAGGTCCTTGCCGTCGTGCACGGCCCGCTCGAGGTGCGCGGATATCCGGCGCAGGCCGTCGATGGCAATGGCGTCCGCCAGCGGGTGCTCGCCCTTGGCGACGTATGCCTCCAGATTGTGCGTCAGCGCGTCCATTCCCGTGGCGGCGGTGATGAACGGAGGAAGCCCGACCGTCAGCTCCGGATCGAGGAGCGCGGCCCTCGCCATCAGGTGCGGAGAAAAGATGACGGTCTTGGTACCGTCGATCACCAGCACGGTGCTGCGGCCCACCTCGCTTCCGGTGCCCGCCGTGGTCGGCACCTGCAGGATCGGCGGAATGCGAGCGGTGATTCGCGCATCGCCGCCCTTGGCGTCGTCGTACTGCGGAAGGGGCGGCTCGTGGTGCACCAGCAGGGCGATCGCCTTCGCCATGTCGAGCGACGCGCCTCCCCCGAAGCCGAGGACGCTGTCGGCGCCCGCCGCCCGATAGGCTTCGATGCCGCGCAGGGCGTCGCGATCGGTCGGGTTCGCCTCGAACTCGCTGAAGACCTGCGCCTTGATCCCCGCCTGCTCGAGGAGCGGCGTGACGAACCGGAGGAGCCCCGCCTGGAGGATGCCTTTGTCCGTCACCAGCAGCGGGCGTGTGGCGCCAGCGCGCTTCAGCTCGGCCGGCAGCTCCCGGATCGACCCCCTTCCGTAGAGGATCCGGGTCGGAAAGCTCATCACGGCTGTCATGTGCAACCTCTCAGATGATCTCGAAGTACCGCTCCAGCTCCCACCGCGTCACCGCGCCTTCGAACTGCCGGCATTCCCACTCGCGCGTCCTGACGTAATGGTCGACGAAAGTCGAGCCCAGCAAATCGCGCGCTTCCTTCGATTCGGAAAGGCGGGCGGTCGCCTCCCGCAGCGTCGCCGGAAGCGGCTCTCCCCTGGCGTCGTATCCATTCCCTTCGGTTTCCGCCGGGAGCGGCAGCTCCCGCTCGATCCCGTAGAGGCCGCTCGCGACCGACGCCGCCATGGCGATGTATGGATTCATGTCGGCGGCCGCCAGCCGGTACTCCACCCGGGTCGCGCTCGGCGAGCCGGGGATCACGCGCAGCGCGGTCGTGCGGTTCTCCACCCCCCATGTCGCCATCGTCGGCGACCAGGCTCCTCGCACCATGCGTTTGTACGAATTGATGGTCGGCGCGATCAGCGCGGTGAAGGCCGGCATCAGCGCCACCTGGCCGGCGACGAAGTGCTGCAGGGTCTTGCTCATCCCGCGCGGTGCACGCGGATCGAGGAAGGCGGACTCGCCCGCGGCGGTCCAGAGCGACTCGTGCAGGTGGCCGCTGCAGCCCGGCAGTTCCTTGTTCCACTTCGCCATGAAGCAGGGCATCACGCCGTGCCGGGCGCAGATCTCCTTCACCGCCGTCTTGAACAGCGCTGCCTTGTCCGCCGCCCGCATCAGACCGTCGTAGCGGATGGCCGCCTCGTATACGCCGGGACCGGTTTCGGTGTGGAAGCCCTCGAGCGCGACGTCGAACGCGGCGAGCTTGTCCAGCAGATCGTGGACCAGCGGCGCATTCTCGGAGGCGCGAAGCCACGAATATCCGAACATCCCGGGCGAGAGCGCACTCAGGCCGGCAAAGCCCTTCGCCCGCACCGACTCCGGCGTCTCCTTGAAGATGAAGAACTCGTACTCGGAAGCGCACTTGACCGAAAATCCCATCGCCCGCGCCTTCTGCTCCACCTTCTGCAGCACACCCCGAGGCGAGACCGGCATTTCGAAGTCGAGAAGGAACGCGGCCGTCGCTTCCTCCCAGGGAATGCGGCGGTACGTGGACAGGTCGACGGTCGCGTGCGCGTCGGGATATCCAGTGTGCCAGCCGGTCACGGAGACGTTGTCGTACAGCGCGTCCCCGCTGTCCCACCCGAAGATCACGTCGCAAAAGCCCAGGCCGCTCTCCGCCACGCCCCAGAACTTGTCGAGAGACACGTACTTTCCGCGCAGCACGCCATCGACGTCGAATCCGCCCAGCTTCACCTTGCGGATTTCATGCTTGCGGAATTCCTCCCGCAGCTGCTCGATCTGCGCCTTCCGCGGTTTCGCCGCTTCCATGGCACAGGAGCGTGAGGGCAGCGGCGCTGCGCGTCAAGGCCGTCCGGGTTAGATTGTGACGAGGATGCAGGACCGCCTGTCCGTTGCCCGACTTCTCGTCGTCCAGACCGGGTCCACGCACCTGCGCGGCGACTACCCGCGCTGGTTCGAGCGCGCGCTCGGCTGCGAGATGCCCGTGGTCCGCGCCCACACGGGCGAGCGGCTCGGGCCCGCTCTCGATCGGGTGCGGCCGCAAGGGATCATCGTCACCGGATCGCCGCTCAGCGTGATCGAGAAAACACCTTGGATGCTGCAGCTCGGCGACGACCTGCTGCGCGCCGGCGAGCGCGGCACGCCGGTCCTGGGCGTCTGTTTTGGCCACCAGCTGCTGGCGCTCGCCTCCGGAGGAGACGTGGTGCAGAACCCACGCGGGCGGGAGATCGGGACGGGATCCGCTTCCCGCTGCCGCGACGGTCCTCGCCTCGAACGAGAACACGGCCGCGCAGGCGTATCGGCTCTCGGAGACCGTCGCGGGCGTCCAGTTCCACCCTGAGCTGTGGGCGGCGGCGATGCGCGACCTGATCCTCTCGCGGCGGGACAATCTCGCCGCCGAAGGGCGGGACGCGCAGGCGCTCGCCGCCCAGGTGCGCGAGGTCGAGGCGGGCGCCGTCCTCCGCGCATTCGCCGCGCAAGCGCAGCATTCGTAGGGTCACCATCCCAAGCCCGATGACGTTGACGTGGACGGCGACGTGGCCGTGGGCGGCCGTCAGTCCGACAGCGCCTCGATGCAGGCGTCGAGGCGTTTCGGAGACACCAGCGACCGGACGAACGCGCCGTCTGCGCCGATGCGGCTGGTGGTGGTCTGCATGGAGAGCCCGCCCCCGGAGAACTTCACCGGAACGACGAACTTGACCGTGGTTGGAGCCATGGACGGGACACCAGGGTAACATGGGTTTACACCGCAGCATCGCTTTGGTACCGACACGGCCCTTGGAGCTCATCCGACTGGAACGCGCGGTGATCGGTTATCGCACCCCGCTGCTGCCGCCGCTCGATCTGGCCGTCCGCGCGGGGAGCACGCTGGGCGTGCTCGGTCCGAACGGCGCCGGGAAGACGGCCCTGCTCAAATCGTTGCTGGGGCTCCTTCCGCTCTTCGGCGGCCGCCGCGTGCTGCCCCTGGGACGCGCGCCCCGCGTCGGGTACGTGCCTCAGCGCGATCGCCTCGACATGAGCTGGCCGCTCACGGTGCTCGATGTAGTGCTGATGGGCCGCGCCAACCTGGTCGGGCCCATCAAGCGGTACGGCGCGCGCGATCGGAGCGCGGCGTGCGCAGCGCTGCAGGAGATCGGCATCGGAGACCTGGGCGACCGCCCGCTGCATGCGCTCTCCGGGGGGCAGCATCAGAAAGTGCTGATCGCCCGCGCGATCGCCGCCGACCCGGAGCTGCTCGTCCTCGACGAGCCGACGAGCGCGATGGATCCCGCCGCCGAGCGCATGCTGCTCGATCTCGTCCAGCGGCTGAAGGCTGCCCACAACCTGAGCGTCGCCCTGGTCACGCATCAGCTCACGGCGATCGCCGGGTTCGCGACGGATGTGGCGTTGATCGATCACGAGCGGGGCCTCTTCGAAGTCGGACCCGCGGAGCAGATGCTCGACCCCGAGAAGCTCGGCCGCCTCTACGGCCGCGAGGTGCGGGTCGCGAAGGTCGGCGGCAGGACCGCCATCGTGGTCGACGGCGAAGGAGGGCCGCCGTGAGCGGCTTCACGGACTTCTGGGCGGGACGGGATCTGTGGCGCGACCCGATGATCGCCGGGGTACTGGCCGGGGCGGTGCTCGGGTACATCGGCGTGTTCGTCGTTCTCAAGCGGATGGTGTTCGTCTCCGCCGCGCTGAGCGAGATCTCCGGCGTGGGCGTGGCCTTCGCCTTCTGGCTCGGCGCCGTCCTCGGCATCGACCCCCACGCGCACGGCCGCATTCCGCTGCTGCTCGAGCCGACCTGGTTCTCGCTGCTCTTCGCCTGCGTGGCCGCGGCGCTCTTTTCGCTACGGCCGGGGCATCGCAAGCTGGCTCCGGAGACCATCGTGGGCCTCGGGTACATCGTCGCCAGCGCCTTGGTGCTCGCCATCCTGAACAGCCCGCGGATCGCGCAGGAGGCCCACGCCGTCGGCGACATCCTCTTCGGCAACGCGGTCACCGTTCCACGGCAGCAGATCGAGGCGCTCTTCTCGGCCGCCCTCGCCGCGGTCGTGGTGCACGCGATCTTCTTCAAGGAGCTGTTGTTCGTCAGCTACGATCCGGAGACTGCCGTCGTGCAGGGGATGGGCGTATTCCGGTACGAGCTGCTCCTCAATCTGGCGACTGCGATCGTGATCTCGGTGGCGACGCGCGCGGTCGGAGCGCTGCCGGTGTTCGCCTTCAGCGTCATCCCCGCGGCGGCGGCGCTGATGCTCACCGATCGGATCCGGTTGACCATCGCACTGTCGGTGCTCTTCGGAGTGATCTCGGCCGCCGTCGGGTATTATGTGAGCTGGGTCGAGCAACTACCCACGGGCGCGACGATGGTGGTGATCGCCGCGCTGTTTTTGTTGCCTGGTCTGGTGAAGATCCTTCGCCGTAGTGCCGTCTGAGACCACATGAAACTCGCGCTCCTGCTCTTCATGCTGGCGGCACCTGTCGCGGCGCAGCAGGCCGACGGTGGGGTTCCCGACGACCTCCAGAAGGAACTGGAGAAGGCGATCCAGGCGGATACCGCGCAGAAACAGGGTCAGAAGGGACCGCCGGTGCCGGCGCCCGCCGTGGCGGCATCGGCCGAGAGCGCCCCGCAGACGCTCTTTCGCGGGGCGCAGTCCCTCAATCCCGACCTGAGCGCCATCCTCGATGCGGATTTCGGCTGGCAACGGCGCGCGCCGCAGCTGCTGAGCGGGGACGACCCCGATCTGCATGCCGAAGGAACGCGCCATGCCGTCGGCTTCACTGCCCAGGAGGTGGAGCTGGCGTTCTCCGCGATCGTGGATCCGTACTTCAAAGGCGAGATCTACCTGACGATCCCGAATCTCTCGGGCATTGAAGTCGAGGAGGCGTTCGCCACCACCACCAGCCTCCCCTGGAATCTCCAGATCAAGGGCGGCAGCTTCCGCAGCGCGTTCGGCCGGCAGAACGGGCAGCACCTGCACGTGCAGGACTTCACCCGGCGGCCGCTGATCAATGCCGCATTTCTCGGCGCGGACGGGATGCGCGGACCGGGTGCGCAAGTGAGCTGGCTTGCGCCACTGCCGTTCTTCCTCACGCTGTACGCCGAGGCGTTCTCCTTGGCGGCGGACCCGGCGGACGAGACGCAGGCGCTGCCGCAGCCGGTGCCCACATTTGGTTCGGACAGCAGCAGGCGGCCGACGCTCGCCACGGAAGCGAAGGCGTTCTTTCCGTTCGGCGAGGAGTGGTCGTTCTACGGAGGCCTGAACTTCGCTTCGGGCAAATCCCCCGGTCTGTCCCTGGGCGATGCGGGGACCGTGGGCGTCGGCCGGGAAGCGCAACTCTACGGTGCCGACCTGTATCTGAAGTGGAAACCCGTCAACGTCGCGCAAGGGTACGAGTCCCTGGCATTGCAGGCGGAAGCCATCCTCCGCCATTTTGCCTCGGGCGACGGCCTCGACGGCGAGTGGGACGGCGGCGGCTACGCGCAGGTCGTCGCCCAGTTCGCGCGCCGATGGTTCCTGGGCATCCGAGGCGACCTCGTCGGCGTCCCGTCCAGCTCCGTTCTCGCTCGCACCGAGCGCGTCGGCCTGTCTCTCACCTTCCAGGGCAGCGAGTTCTCGCGCCTGCGCGCCTACTTCGAGGCCGAGCATGCGGCGACCCCGTCTTCCGCCTTCCTTCCGCAGGCCCAGCCCCAATGGGCCCCCGCCGCCTACTTGCAGCTCGAGTACTCCATCGGCGCGCACGGCGCTCATCCTTACTGAATTCCGCGCCTTCGCGGAGGTCGAAACCCCATGGTCGCACTCCTCGCCGCGCTCCACGTAGTGTCGTCGATCCCCACCTTGGGGTCCCTCGCGAAGGAAGTTGGCGGCAACCGCGTCGAGGTCGAGTCGCTCGGCAAGGGGTACCAGGACCCGCACTTCGTCGAGCCCAAGCCGAATCTCATGTTGGTCCTCAATCGCGCCGACCTGCTGCTGCACGTGGGATTGGAGCTGGAGATCGGATGGCTGCCGCCGCTGGTGCTCGGCTCCCGCAACCCGAAGATCCAGCCGGGAGAGCTGGGAAACCTGGATTGCTCGCGCTCGATCCCGGTGCTCGACGTCCCGACCACGAAGGTGGACCGCTCGATGGGCGACATCCACCCGCAAGGCAACCCTCACTACTGGATCCCGCCCGCGAACGCGAAGATCATCGCCCGCGAGATCGAGCAGCGGCTGGTGCAGCTCGATCCGGACGGGCGCGCCGAATACGAGAAGAACCTGGCGAAGTTCAACGGCCGGGTAGACGCGAGCGTCAAGGCCTGGGCCCCCATGATCGCGAGGGTCCGGGGCCTGAAGATCGTCACCTACCACAAGAGTTGGAGCTACGTGTCGCAATGGCTGCGGCTCGAGGAGATCGGCTACGTCGAGCCGAAGCCCGGCATCCCTCCCGACCCGCAGCACCTGGCGCGCCTCATCGCGGTGATGAAGCAAGATGGGGTGCAGATGCTGCTCGTCGAGGACTTCTACAACAAGAGCGTCGCCTCGCTGGTCGCGCAGAAAGCGGGCGCGAAGATGCTGGTGCTTCCCACGGACGTGGGCGCCACGCCGCAAGTGAAAGACTGGTTCGCGTTGGTGGAGACCATCCTCAAGACGCTCTCCTCGGCCGTGCAGAATCCGGGGTAGACTCGGCTGCGTGCTTCTCAAGCTCGCCCTCTGGCAGGACGTGCACGAGTACCTCGAGCGAAGGACCGACGTCGTCGTGCCCTTCGGAGGGACCGAGCAGCACGGCCCCTCCGGTCCGCTGGGCACGGACCTGATCGTCGCCGAGGAGCTGGCGAACGAGCTCGGTCAGGAGCGGCACGCGATGGTGGCGCCGGCCATCCCCTTCGGTGTTTCCCAGGTGCACGGCGCCTTCCCGGGCACGATCTCGCTCAAACCCGCCACGGTGCTTTCCCTGGTTACCGAGGCGATCGACAGCCTCGCGCAGCAGGGCTTCCGCCGGTTCCTGCTCGTCAACGGGCATCACGGCAGCAAGGCGATCCTCCATGCCGCCTGTACCCAGGTGCACGCCGAAGTCCCCGAGTCGCGCTGTCTCTCGGTGCAATGGTGGGAGCTGCCGGAGGTGCGCAGCGTGATCTTGGAGATGTTCGGCGCGCGCGAAGGCCACCATGCCACGCCGGCTGAGCTCTCGCTCGTGCGGCGGTTCTATCCGCGCGCCGTGGTGGACGTCGCGCCGATGGAGCGGTTCGACCCGGTGCCGGAGCCGGTCACCTGGACGGCCGACGATTTCCGGCAGCGTTATCCCGACGGCAGGGTCGGCAGCGATCCCGGATTGTCGAGCGAGCCCGCCGGCGAGCGCATCTTCGCAGCGGCCTCGCGGGCCCTCATCGAGGTGCACCGCCGGCTGGTCGAGGACCCGTGAGCGTCAGCGCAGCACCTTGATCAGCACGCCGATCAGCACGCCCAGGGCGATGAGGGCGACCAGGATGGAGCCGTACCCCACGAGCGCCTGCCGGAAGGTGGGCGGGGGCGGCTCGTCTTGCGGCGGCGGGTAATGCTCGACGATCTTCTTTTCCGGGGTCTCGGTCATGTGACACGCCTGAGGAGGACCGGGTTGCCGTCGTCGGCTTCCGCCCAGGTGCTGGCCTCGTGCTCGACGAGCCAGCGGGGAACATGATGCTGCGCGAGCAGGGAAAAGAGCGGGTTCTCGCGGGCGACCATCTCGTACACGCCCAGGCCGCCCTGCTTCTCGAATCCGCGGAACAGCACGCGCCCGACGAAGACGAAGAGCTGCTGCAGCGACTGCGCCGCCGGGGAGACTGCCATCACCAGCCGCAGCGTGCTCGCGGGGAAGATGAACTTCTCCCGCAGCGGCGGCGCGAGCTCGGAAGCCTGCACCTCGCGGCGCACGAAGACGAAATCCTCCCCGCGCGCCTGGACGTAGGCCTCGAGAGCGTCCTCGGAAAGGGCAGCGCCGCCGTTGTAGATGTCTCCGCGATCGTCGTGCATCTCCTGGGAAGCGAGCCCGTCGACGAACTCGCGCACCACGCCGCTCAGCACCGTCTCGGCGGAATCCCTGTCGCCGCCGGAAAGCGACCGCCGCACCGCGAGCGCCACCTCGGGCGGCACGGGCATGGAAAGCTGCTGTGAGACGAGGACATGGAGCGGGCAAGCCAGCGCCAGCCGCCCGAGCCGCTTGCGCTCCGACTCGAGGATCGCGTCGACGCGCGCGCGCACGCCCCCGTTGCGCGCGGTCCCGCGGGCGCTCTCGTTGATCTTCTCCGCGATCGACACCTTGATCTGTCCGAAGATGTGGTCCTCGAAGGTCGCCACCTCGGGCGCGGCGCCGAAGGAGATGAAGATTCCCGCCTCCAGCTTCTCGCCCGTGGCGAGCGCGATGTCGCGCTCCCGCTCGTCCTGGAGCCGGCGCAGCTCGGCCTCGAGCGAGCGCAGGCGCGGTTCCGCTTCCTCTCCGGAGAGCGGGTCCGGCTTGCCTTGCCGGTGCGCCTCCTGGGCCGTCTTCACCGCGTCCGCGAGCTGCTGGCGGCGCTCGTGGAACTTCTCCTCCAGCCAGGCGATGGCCTTCCCCACCGCCTCGCGGGACCCCTCGCTGTCGAGCCGGAGCGCGTAGCTGCCGAGCGCGCTGCGGATGTCTTCGGCGAGCTCGAGGAGCGCGACGATGTCGCCGGAAAAGCTGACGGCGTCGCCGAGCAGGTTGTTCAAGTAGATCCCGCCCTTGTCGGCGAGGTGGGCAGCGCCGCGGGCGTGGCGGGCGGCGGCGGTGAGGATGGGCCCGTAGAACTCGCGAGAAAGGAAGTCGGCGACCACGGTCTCTTTCAGGAACGCGGTGCGCTTGGTGAAGTCCTTCATGTCGCAGAACAGGTGGCCCATCTGGGGCGCGCGCGCCCGCTTCATGAGAATGGGCCGTTCGTCGAGACCGATCAGGTAGAGCTTGCCGGCCTCGTGCTGCGTCTCGATCCCGCCTTCGCTCTCGGTGCCGTCGCGGTGGATGAGCTGCGCCTGGGCCTGGTCCACGGCGCCGTCGAGGGCGGCATCGGCCGTGAGGGCGGCGACTGCCGTCGCCCACGTCTTCACCACGCTTTCCTGAGGCACCCAGGCGCCGGGGGCGTCGTCCTTCCACTCCTTCGCCACCGCGCCCACGGCCTCGACGATGTCGCGCGCGGCGTCGCTGGTCGCCGCCTTCGCGGTGGCTCGCGCCTTCTCGTGCATCTCCTTGCGGGCTGCGGGCGCCGCGAGGACCC
>VBKQ01000150.1 GCA_005879505.1 Deltaproteobacteria bacterium | reverse complement strand
ACCGCGGGTCCGGGACGACCAGGAACGGCAGCGCCTCGTTGACCAGGTTGCGCTTGTGGATGAATGCGTAGCTCTTTGCCACGATCGCCTGGATCCCAGCGCCCTTCAGCGCCAGGACCGCCTGCTCCCGCGAGGATCCCGATCCCCAGCCTTCTCCCGCGACGACCACCTGCGCGCCCGCGCGGACTTTCTGCACGAAGTCCGGGCGGACGAAGTGGAAGGCCTTCGCCCCCAGCTCGGAGAGCGAGGTGAGGTGGCAGAATTGGCCGGGGATGATCGCATCGGTGTCGACGTTGTCGCCGAAGCGCTGGATGCGCGATGGGATGGTCCCTGCCTGCCGCCGGTCGGCGGCGCGCGCTTCCTTCGCAGAAGAGGGAATGGCCCCGGCCGGCGCCAGGTGGATCTCCGGCTCGACCATCCGCACCTCGGGCGCGCGCCGCGGTCTGCGCTCGCCGAGGATCCGGCGGAACTTCTCCTCATCGACGCGCTCGAGCAGCGAACGCGGATCGGTGATCTTCATCGTCTGCGCGCTGGCGGCCACGGTCGCGGCGCTGCCCAGGTGCGCGAGCGATCCGTCGCCCATCCGGTTCTCGAAGTTGCGGTTCTGGGAAGAGAGCCACTTCTCTCCCCTCCCCGCCTTGCGCGAGGCCACGGCGAGGCACATCGAGCAGCCCGGCGGATCGATGCGGAACCCGGCCCGCTCGTAGGCGGTCCACAGGCCTGCGCGGCGGAGATTCTCCTGGATGGACAGATCGCCGGGGACCACGATCTGCTTGTCGTTCGCGGGGCGGGACACCCCAGCGGCCTCGAGGACCAGCGCGCCCAGCACCAGCTCCTCCTCGGTGGTGGTGCAGGCGCCGATGAAGAGGCCCTGCAGCTCGGTGCCCGCGAGCTCGGTCACGCCCTTCACGTTGTCCGGCGAGAACGGCACCGCCACCTGCGGCTCGAGCTGCGACAGGTCCACCTCGAACTTGCGCGCGTACGGGGCGTCCGCGTCGGCGCGGAAGGAGCGCATCGGCCGCACCGCCAGCGGATCGTCGACGTCGGCGCGACCGGCAAGCCACGCCGCGGTGACCTCGTCGGCTTCGAAGATCCCGTTCAGGCCCCCGAATTCCGCCGTCATGTTGGCGATCGCGAACCGCGAGTCGGTGGAGAGCTGCCGGACGCCTTCGCCGCGGTACTCGACCGACCGCTCCATGGCGACGGTGTTCCGGCCGAGAAGGCCGAGCGTGCGGAGGATGACGTCCTTGCCGGCGATACCGAACGGCAGCTTTCCCCTGTACTCGATGGCGATGGCTTCCGGCACCTGGATCCATGAGCTCCCCAGCACCATCGCCACCACGATGTCCGCCCCGCCCAGCCCGATGGACACTGCGCCGAGCCCGCCGTGAGAGGAGGTGTGGCTGTCCGCGCCCAGCACCAGATCGCCGGGCCGGACCAGGTCCCGATAGAACCGGGTATGGAGGATGGTCTGGTTGGCGTCGTAGAAGTGACGGATGCCGCTCTCCTTCGCGAACGTCCGTGAGAGCTGGACGAGCTTCTGCGCCCGCTTGTCGTTCGCCAGCGTGACCGGGTCGACGGTGTGATCGACGGCGAGGAAGAAGCGATCCTTGTCGTGCAATTTCGGACGGCCCAGCATGGAATAGGTCCGCTCCATGCCGTTCCAAGCCAGCTCGCTGGCGATGGTCCAGTCCACCGAGACCTGGAGGACGTCGCCCGCCTGGACCCAGGGCCGCGGCAGGTTCCGGGCGTGCGCCGCCAGGATCTTCTGCGTCAGGGTCATCGGCCGTCGCGTCTGTGCGGAAACCATCGGGGCTGCTACATGCATCGTGTTGGCGCCGTCTGCAACTGGCGTGGTCAATAAGTATGCTGGCGAGGGCATGGAGACCTGGTACGAGCGCCTGAGCACCCTCGACTCGCTCTTCCTGGAGCTCGAGGACCGCAGCGCCCACATGCACGTCGGCGCGGTGGCCATCTTCGAGGGACCGCCGCCGCCGTACCGCGATCTGCTCGCGCTGATCGAGGCCCGCCTGGAGCACGTTCCTCGCTATCGGCAGCGGGTCATGTTCGTTCCGCTCAAGCAGGGGCGCCCCGTCTGGGTCGACGAGACGCAGTTCGACCTCGAGTATCACGTGCGCCACACCGCGCTTCCGGCGCCGGGAGGGGAAACCGAACTGAAGAAGCTGGTCGGGCGGCTCTTCTCCCAAGCGCTCGATCGGGACAAGCCGCTCTGGGAGATGTGGCTCGTCGAGGCGCTTGGAGAGTCGCGCTTCGCCATCGTCAGCAAGACGCACCATTGCATGCTCGACGGCGTGTCCGGAGTCGATCTCGCGACCGTGCTCATGGATCGGCGCCCGGACCCTTCGCCCCCGCCTGCGCCGGCGCCGTGGAAGCCGCGAAAGGCGCCCAAGACTGCGGATCTCCTGGTCAGCTCGATCAAGGAGCAGCTTTCGAATCCGTTGCGGATGGCGAGGCAGGCGCTTCAGCCGAACAGCGAGGCGGTGAAGCTCCTCAGCGAGCTCTTCAGCGGACTGAGACCGTTCGTCGACGTGGTGACGATGGGGCGGGCCCCGCTCTCACCGCTGAACGTGCCCATCGGGCCGCACCGGCGGTTCGAGATGGTCGAGATCCCCCTGGCGAAGGTCAAAGCCGTGCGTGCTGCGCACGGCGGCACGGTGAACGACGTCATCCTCGCTACCGTCGCCGGAGCCCTTCGCACCTGGCTGAGCGCTCGGCACGGACCGGCAGAGACGGATCTGCGGGTGCTGGTTCCCGTCAGCATGCGGTCGCGGAAAGCGCGCGGGACCTACGGCAACCAGGTCTCGGCGGTGTTCTGCACGCTCCCTCTCACCGAGCCGGATCCGGTGCAGCGTCTGCGCAAGGTGCACGCGGCGATGATGACCGCGATGAAGAGCGGGTCCGCGGTCGGCGCGCACGCACTCTCGCGACTCGGCGACTTCGCGCCCCCGCAACTGCTCGCGCAGGCGGCGCGGCTGCAGGCGGTCACGCGGATGTTCAACCTGGTGGTCACGAACGTGCCCGGTCCGCAGTTTCCCCTCTACCTGCTCGGACGGCAGATGCTGCGCTGCTACCCGCAGGTGCCGCTGGCGGCGCACCAGTCGGTGGGGATTGCGCTGCTCAGCTACCACGGCCAGATCGGGGCCGGACTGCTCGGCGACGCGGACGCCGCACGCGACCTGCCGGCGCTCGCGCAAGCGATGCACGAAGCGCTGGACGAGCTGCATGCCGCTGGTTGACCGGGGCCGGCACCGGATCCACTTCGAGTCGATCGGCGACCCGGCGCGACCGCCGGTGCTGCTCATCATGGGCCTTGGCCTTTCCTCGCGTGCCTGGGACAGGCTGCCGGAGCTGCTGGCGCGCGACTTCCACGTGCTCGTCTTCGACAACCTCGGCACCGGCAAATCGGGGCGCCGCGGGTTCGCCTACCACATGCGAGACCTCGCCGCCGACGCTGCGTCAGTGATCGAGGCATCGGGCGCGCCGGCCGCGCACGTGTTCGGCATCTCGATGGGCGGGATGGTCGCGCAGGAGCTCGCGATCCGGCATCCGGAGCGCGTCCGGGCGCTTGCCCTCGGCTGCACCTTCGCGTCCTGGCGGAAGGGGACCTCCCCGGCGCTGGGAACGAAGCTGGATCTGCTGCTTCTCAATCTCGGGTTCGTGACGCCCGCGCGCATCTCGCGCATCCTCGTCTCCGCCGAATGGCATGCCGCGCACCCGGAAAGCGCCTTGCGCTGGCTGGCGCGCGCGGAGCGGACCGCGCTCCGCTTCGCCACCGCGCAGGTGCTCGCGATCGCGCGGCACGACACCCTCGACCGGCTGGCGAACATCCGCGCGCCGACGCTGGTGCTCACGGGGAGCGCGGACAAGCTGGTCCCGCCGGTGAACTCCGAAGTGCTCGCCCGCAACATCCCCGGTGCGCGCCTGATGCTCCTGCGCGGCGCCGGTCACCTGTTTCCGCTCGAGCGCGAAGAGGAGACCGTCCACGCCCTGCGCGAGCACTTCCTGCGGGATGGGAAAGGTCAGAAGTAGACCGAGACCACGGTGTATTGCACCGCCCCCCGCGGCCGCTCGACGACGACCTCGTCGCCCGCGGATTTGCCGAGCAGGGAACGGCCGAGCGGAGAGATCACGCTGACGGCGCCGTGGGCGGGATCGGCTTCCTCCGCCGTCACCAGCCGGTATTCCGCTTCGTGGCCGTCGTCGCCGCGGATCTTCACGCGCGCACCCAGCCGCGCCTTGCCTTCGTCTCGCAACTGCTCGATGGGCGGCGTGAGCGGCGGGGGCGATCTCCGCCGCGGCGGCACCACGACTTCGGGCCCGCGATCGTCTTCCCGGGTGAACGCTTTCGACATCTTGCTACGGTAGCGCGCGGGCGCGCCCTGATCTAGGGTCCGCCGCCATGACCACACCTGCTCCCGTCGACGACAAAGCGATCGAGAAAGCGCTCGCGCACCACGGATCCCACCAGGCGGAATATCTGGAGGAGCTCAAGAAGCTGGTGCGCATTCCGAGCGTCTCGTTCGAGGGCTTCGACAAGCAGCAGGTGCGCCGCAGCGCCGAGGCGACCTGCGACCTGATGCGGCGCAAGGGGCTGCAGAGGGTGCAGATGCTGGAGATGCCCGGAGCCCACCCGTACGCGTACGGCGAGTGGACCCAGGCTGCGGGCCGGCCGACGCTCCTCCTCTACGCGCACCACGACGTGCAGCCCGCTGGAGAGAAGGAGAAGTGGAACCAGCCCGACCCCTTCGAGCCGGTGGAGCGCGCGGGGCGGCTCTTCGCCCGCGGCGCGGCGGACGACAAGGCGGGCGTCCTGGTGCACATCGCTGCGATCGACTGCTGGCTGAAAGCGCACGGCGCGCTGCCGGTGAACGTGAAGATGATCGTCGAGGGCGAGGAGGAGGCCGGCTCCGCGTCCCTTCCCGCGTTTCTCAAGAAGCACCGCGACCTGCTGCAGGCGGACGCGATCGTTCTCACGGACACGGCCAATTTCGATACCGGCTTGCCCTCCATCACCACCGCGCTGCGCGGGATCGTCACCGTCCAGGTGGAGGTGAAGGCGCTGAAGCAGCCCGTGCACAGCGGCATGTGGGGCGGCCCGGTGCCCGACCCGACGATGGCGCTGTGCAAGATCCTCGCGCGCCTGGTCAAGGACGACGGCAGCATCAACCTCCCAGGCATCTACGAGAAGGTGCGTCCCCTCACCGCGGAGGAGAAGAAGTCGCTCGCGGCGCTTCCCACCAGCGAGGAGCTGTTCCGCAAGCAGGCAGGAATGCTTCCGGGAACGCAGCTCCTCGGTGGCCGCCCGCCGTGGGAGATGAACTGGCGCCAGCCCTCGCTCGCCATCAACGCCATCCAGGCCAGCTCGCGGCGCGATGCGCGCAACATCATCTGCGACAGCGCTTGGGTCCGCCTCGGCATCCGCACCGTCCCGGACATGGACGTGAAAGAGGTGCGCGAGAAGCTGGTCGCTGCGCTCCAGTCGGACCCCCCCTGGGGCGTCAAGGTGGAGGTAACGCCGGAAGGCGACGGCGGCTGGTGGTACACGAAAGGCGACGCCCCCGCGTTCCGGGCCGCCCGCAAGGCGCTCCGCGACGGCTACGGCAAGGAGCCGGTGACCATCGGCTGCGGCGGGTCGATCCCCTTCGTGGATCCCTTCTCGCGCGAGCTGGGCGCTCCGGCGCTGCTGATCGGCGTCGAGGACCCCTACACGAACGCGCACTCGGAGAACGAGAGCCTGCACCTCGGCGACTTCAGTAAGGCTACGCACGCCGCGATCCGTTTCTATGCAGAGCTGGTCCGCGCCAGCTAGGACCGCTCCGGACCAGCGCGAGGCAGCGGCTGGACACTGGTCCGGCCCGTATGGGTAACTCCGCACCTCCCGACCGCATCGTCGTCCGGTCGCCGGCACCCCGGCTCGCGCGCGCACACGGAGGCGACGTCGATCTGGTGGCACGCGACGGACGAATCGTCTTCCGGGCCGTCCTTCAGCAGTAGACGGTCACCCGCTCGCCCTTGCGCCCTTCTTCGCGCAGGGGCGTGCCCGCGCGGGCGCAGGCGGGGCCGACGAAGTACGTGAGGCCGCGCACCGGCGAGCTCTTGCGATAGCGCGACTTGACCAGATCCTGAAGACCTCGCACCGCGCGCAGGAGCGCGACGGGCTTCCCGCCGGTGCGGGCGTTGTCGCCCGCTGCTTCGGTCTCCGCCCAGAAGTAGCCGGAGCGCAGCTCGCCATGCTCGTCGGGGAGCGAGCGCTGCAGGAAGATCACCGGCGAGACGACCTCGTCGATCTTCCACTTGCCGCGTTCCGGCCCCTTCTTGATCGGGTACCCGGTGACGTCGCCGGCGGCGAGGTAGTACGCGGGCTCCACCAGCGTGGTTTCGGCGGAGGCGACCGGGGCGGAGAATCCCGGCTCGCTGAGCACCGGCCACACCTCGAGGCGCAGGGGCTCGAGCCTGCGCAGCAGCTCCCGCTCGTCCTCCTCCGCCATGAAGAAGCGGATCTCCAGCGCCAACTACTTTCCCTTGGTTGGCGGGAACTCGCCGTGCGACTGCGCGGTCTCGAAGAGACGGGCGACGTCCTCCTCGGAGAGATCGAACATGTCCTGCAGCGCCTTCAGGATGTTCAGTTCTGCCAAAGGCGTCCGGCCGTCGGCGACGATCACCGATGCCGCGAGCCCGAAGGCCAGCTCGCGCGATGCCTTGTCCGGGAGCCGATCGACGATCGAGGGCAGGATGTGCTCGAGGCTGTGGGCCTCGGCGACGCGGCGGGCGGCGTGCTCGATCGCCAACCGCAGGTCGTCGGCCTGGATGCCGTGGAACTCCGGGCGCTCGAAGACGCGGCGGTAGATCTCCTGCAGCTCGAC
>VBKQ01000149.1 GCA_005879505.1 Deltaproteobacteria bacterium | reverse complement strand
GAGATCGAGCCGGGCGAGATGGTGATGGTGGACTCGAACGGCCTGCGTACCATCCAGACCTTGCCGCGGCAGCGATCCGGCAAGTGCATCTTCGAGCTGGTCTACTTCGCGCGGCCCGATTCGCAGGTGTTCGGGCGTAGCGTGTACGCGACGCGCAAGGAGCTGGGAAAGCGTCTCGCCATCGAGGCCCCGGTCGAGGCCGACGTCGTCATCCCGGTGCCCGACTCCGGCGTGCCGGCGGCGCTCGGGTATTCGGAGCAGAGCGGAATTCCCTACGACCTCGGGCTGATCCGCAGCCACTACGTCGGGCGCACGTTCATCGAGCCCTCGCAGTCCATCCGCCACTTCGGGGTCAAGCTGAAGCTCAACCCGGTGACCGGGGTGGTCCGCGGAAAGCGCGTCGTGGTGGTGGACGACTCGATCGTGCGCGGCACCACCAGCCGGAAGATCGTGAGGATGATCCGGGATGCCGGCGCCCGCGAGGTGCACCTGCGCATCAGCGCGCCGCCCACGCGCTGGCCCTGCTACTACGGGATCGACACGCCGGTGCGCAGCGAGCTGATCGCGGCCTCGCACACCGAGAAGGAGATCGCGAAGTACGTCACCGCGGACTCCATCGGATATCTCTCGCGCGACGGGATGCACGAGGCGGCCAAGGCGGAGCCCCGCAGCTTCTGCGACGCGTGCTTCACCGGGGAGTATCTGGTCCAGCTCACGCCGCCCGACGCGGGTGCCCGCCCGGTCGGCGAGCACGGCCCGCGGGAAGGGAAGCCTACGGGCGCGGCGGAGAACCTGACCGTCTTGCGCGCCTAGCCGCTTCCGCGCCAAAGGCGCGGGTATGCGGCTACTGCTTTTAGGCCGAATAACGGCGGTTTTCGCGAAGCCCAGCGGTAAAGAGGATAGAGTCCGGCCGGAGGCTGCGGTGCCGTCGATTCTCGACCTGCTCGTCAAGATCCAGCTCCTCGACGAGCGGCAACACGATGCCGTGTTGAGCCGCGCCCGCTCGCAAGCGGGCGGACACATCGTGCAGCAGGTCGCCGAGATGGGTTACGCCACCGAAGGCACCATGGCGCGCGCCATCTCCGTCGAGTTGGGGCTGCCCCGGATCGACCTGGCGATGACCCCTCCGGAGCCCGGCGCGCTGGGGCTGCTCGACGCGCGCACCTGTATCGACCGGTTCCTGCTTCCTGTCGCGTTGCGCGAGGGCGGCGAGCTGCTCTGGCTGGCGATGGCGGATCCCACCGACCCCGAGGCGATCGACCTCGTCCGGCGCAAGACCCAGAAGCGGGTGCGCCCTGCGGTGGCCGGTCCTTCCGAGATCCTGCGCGCCGTCCGTACCCACTACGGCGCGGGAAGCGCGAGCACCCAGCCGGAGGACGTGCAGAGGGAGAAGCTCGCTGCCATCGAGATCGACAGCGAGGAAGACGCCACGCCTTTCGAGGTCGTCAACGTGGCGGACGACATCGAGGACAACGCGCTCTCCCGCATCGCCAAGCAACTCGGCGTCGAGGTGCCTCCCAACATCCCCTCGCGGGGTCACATGGACCTGCGGGCCGCGGACCCGGCTCCGCCGAAGAGCGATCGGATCGGCCCGCCGTTCACGCTGGAAGAGCTTTTCACGCCACTGACGCGCACCGGGCCGATCGCCCGCGACGACCTGCGCGACGCGGACATGTCGACGCTGGACGCGCTTCGCGGCTCGATGGAAAAGGCCGCGCTGGTGCTGCGCACTCTCGCGGAGCTGTGCGTGGAGAAGGGCGTCATCACCCGCGAGGAGTTCAAGAAGCGCAAACCCTCGACGGACCCGGTCAAGCCTTCATGACGTCCCGGTGGGTGATTTTCACGTTCGCCCGGTGCTTCTCCGTTAGCCTGCGTCCCAACTCCTCCGCGAGCACCACGCTGCGATGGCGGCCGCCCGTGCAGCCGATGCTCACGGTCAGGTAGCTCTTCCCTTCCGCCCGGTACTGCGGAATCAGGAACTGCAGCAGCGACTCCAGGCGGGCGAGGAACTCCTGTGTCGGCGTCCGCTCCAGCACCCAGTGCGAGACCCTGGGGTCCGTCCCTGGATGCGGCTTGAGCCCCTCGACGAAGTACGGATTCGGGAGGAACCGCACGTCGAACACCAGGTCGCTCGCCTCCGGGATCCCGTTGCGGAACCCGAAGCTGAGCAGGGTCACGTTCAGCTTGTCGTCCTGCCCCGGAGCGCCGAACCTCGCCGTGATCGCGTCGCGCAGCTCGTGCACGTTCATTCGCGAGGTGTCGAGGATCTGGTCCGCCAGCGCGCGGAGCTCGGCCAGCATGCGCCGCTCCTCCGCGATGCCTTTCTCGACGCTGCCGTCCGGGCTGAGCGGATGCCGCCGCCGGGTTTCCGAGAAACGCCGGATGAGCACGTCGTCGGCGCAGTCGAAGAAGACCACCTCGAGCTGGTGGCCTTCGCGCCTCACCTCCTCGATGGCGCCCGGCGTCGAGTCCAGGAAGCGCCCCTCCCGCGCGTCGACCACGATGGCGAGGCGCTGCACCTCGTCGCTGGTGCCGTGGCTGACCAGCTCGAGCAGCTTGGGCAGGAGCATGATGGGGAGATTGTCGATGCAGAAGAACCCGAGATCCTCGAGCGCCTTGGTCGCGGTCGATTTTCCGGCCCCGGAAAGCCCGGTCACCAGCACGATGCGGTGCGTGTCCGCGCCCCGCCTCGGTGGATCGTTCTCTGCGACCTCGGCCACTACTCGACCTCGTCGCCGATCCCGCGCGTCAGCGTGGCCTGCGCGATCTCCCGCGAGAGCTTCTCCTGGAACTCCTTCGCCGAGTGGTGGCCCTGCAGCTTGAGCAGGTGGTTGCGGGCGGCGACCTCGACGATGGTGGTGAGGTTTCGTCCCGGCCGCACCGGGATCACCAGCAGCGGGACCTCGACGTCGAGGATGGAGTACTTCTGCTCCTCTACACCGAGACGGTCGTACTCGACTTTGTCGTCCCACTCGACCAGCTCCACCACCATCTCGACCTTCTTCCGCTCGCGCACGGCGGAGACGCCGAAGAGGTCCTTGATGTTGATGATGCCGATGCCGCGGATCTCCATGTGGTGCTTGATGATCTCCGATCCGCTGCCGTAGACGGAGCCGCCCTGCTTCTTCTTCAGATCGACGATGTCGTCCGCGACCAGCCGGTGGCCGCGCGTCACCAGATCGAGCGCCAGCTCGCTCTTGCCAATCCCGCTCTTTCCCAGGATGAGGACCCCGACGCCGATCACGTCGATGAGCACGCCGTGCACCGAGGTGCTCGCGGTGAGCGCCTCCTGCAGGAACCGCTCGATGTTGTCGATGAAGGCGGAGGAGAGAAGGCTGGTGCGCAGGAGCGGGACGCGCGCGTCGTTCGCCTCCCGCTTCACCCAGTCCTCCACCGGGAGGTTCTTGGTGACCACCAGGCACGCGATCGGCAGGCGGAAGAGGTCGCGCACGCGCTTGAGCGCCTCGTCGTGACGCAAGGTCGCGAGATAGCTGATCTCGGTGTTGCCGAAGACCTGGAGCCGGTCCTTGTGGATGTGCTCGGTGAAGCCGCTCAGCGCCAGCCCCGGCTTCTGGATGCGCGAGCTGACCACGCGGCGATCGAGACCGCTTTCACCCGCGAGCAGCTCGAGGCGGAGATCGAAGTCCCGGTCCTTGAGGAGCTGCTCGATCTTGATCGAGTCCATCCTGGAGATGAGGGTAACAGAGCGAGCGGCTGCACTCTAGTTCAAGCACAGACGGTTGACGTTGACGTGACCGTTGACGTTGACGTGAACATCAACGTTTGGGCCTAGTACTTCGCGTCCTCTTCCGCGATCAGCCGGAAGATCGCTGCCCCGTTCTCGGCGTTCATGATCGCCTGCCGGAACTGGGGCTGCTTGAACAGGCGCGAGATCCGGGCCAAGGCTTTCAGATGCAGCCCGGCGGAATTGTCCGGCGCAAAGAGCAGGAAAAGGAGGTAGGTCGGCTTCCCGTCGATGGCCGCGAAGTCCACTCCGGCCCGCTTTCGTCCAAACGCGGCGAGCAGGCCGGGAAGTCCGGGTAGCTTGCCGTGCGGAATGGCCACCCCTTCGCCGATGCCGGTGGAGCCGAGCTTCTCTCGCTCGAGCAGCGTGTCCTGCAGTTTCTGGGCGGAGAGCGTCGGGTACGCACGGGCGAGGCCGGCGACCAGCTCGCCGAGCACGCCGGCCTTGTCAATCGCGGCGAGGTCGGGGAAGACCAGGTCCTCGCGCAGGAACTCCGCGATGCGCATCGAGTCGAGCTTACTTCACTTCGAGGCGGCTTGCCGAGAGAACACTTTCGCCGCCGGGCGCGATCAGGCCGTAGTTGCCGTCCTTGCGCCGGTAGATGACGTTCACGTCCGAGCTGTTGGGCCTGGTGAACACCAGGAAGTCGTTGTTGAGGAGGTCCATCTGCATCAGGGCCTCCTCGACGCTCATCGGCTTGGCCAGGAACTCGTCACGGCGGATGACCTCGGGGGCCAGGCCGTACGCCTCCTCCCTGGTGGAAAAGACTTCGTACCGGACGCGCACCGGGCCGGGCTGGTGGATGTGGGCAGGCCGATGGCTCTTCAGCCGCTCCTTGTGCTTCTTCAGCTGTCTTTCGATCTTGTCGATCGCCGTATCGATCGACGCATACATGTCTTCCGACTTCTCCTTCCCGCGCACATGAAAATGGCCGGCGTGCAGGTTGACGTCTGCCTGGTGGAGATAACGTTCCAAGGAAAGCGTGACGTGGGCCTCTGTCACCTTGTCCAGGTACTTGTCGACCACCTTGGCGAGCTTGTCCTGCACGTGGTTCCGCAGAGCATCGGTGGCGAACATGTTCCTGAAGGTGATGTTGACCTGCATGGAGTGACCTCCAAGCTGTACAGCCTAAAACAATGACCGCGCCAGCCATGCCTGCGGCAGGCGCGCGGTCAGAAAAACCTCTTGCGCTTGCTGGACGGCAGGATTCCGAGCACCTCCCTGTACTTTGCGACGGTGCGTCGCGCGATGTCGACGTTCTGCGAGCGGAGGATCTCGACGATCTTCTGATCGCTGTAGGGCTTGTCGCCGGGCTCGCCGGAGACGATCTGCCGGATCTGGTTCTTGACCGCCTCGCTGGCGATGTCGTCACCGCCGTTGGCGCGCGCGATCGACGAGTTGAAGAAGAACTTCAGCTCGTAGATGCCCTGCGGCGTGTGCACGTACTTGTTCGTGGTCACCCTCGAGACGGTGCTCTCGTGCATCCCGATGTCCTCGGCCACGTCGCGCAGGATGAGCGGCCTGAGGTAGGCGATGCCCTTGTCGAGGAACTCGCGCTGGAACTTGATGATCGAGTCGGTGACCTTGACGATGGTGCGCTGCCGCTGGTGGATGGAGCGGATCAGCCACACCGCCGAGCGCAGCTTCTCCTGGATGTACTCCTTGCTCTGTGGGCTGGCGCCGTTCTTGAGCGCGTTGCGGTAGTGCTGCGAGATGCGCAGCTTCGAGAGCCCGTCGTCGTTGAGGACGGTGACGTACTGGTCGCCGATCTTGTGGATGTAGACGTCCGGGGTGATGTACTGCGCCTCTTCGCCGGAATAGTTGCGGCCCGGCTTCGGATCCAGCCGGGAGAGCAGCTTCACCGCCGCGACCACTTCCTCCAGCGAAACCTGCAGGTCGCGGGCGATGGCCTGGTACTTCTTCGACTCGACGTTTTTCAGGTGCTTGCGGATGATGGCCGGCAGCAGCTCGGCGTCCGGATCGTCCTTGCCCTCGCCCTCGCTGTTGTAGTGCTTGGCCTGTACCAGCAGGCACTCGCGCAGATCGCGCGCCGCGCAGCCGATCGGGTCGAAGCGCTGGATCTTCTTCAGCACCTTCTCCGCCATCGCCGCGGAGACTCCGGCCTCCAGCGCCAGCAGGATCAACGGATCGCACTCGCTCTTTGGCTTGCGCGCTTCCTGCTCACGGCGCAGCGCCTCCAGCGCTTCCGGCGCCACCGCGGGGACCTCTACCGGCTTGTCGGGATCGACGGGCGCGGGCTCGAACACCGGTATCGTGGGCTGCACGTCCGGGTCCACCACCAGGTATCCGTCGCGGTTCAGGTTGCCGATGATCAGCGCACCGACCCGTTCCTCCTCGGGGGACAGGTCGGCCATGCGGAGCTGCTCCATGAACCGTTCGGCGAGACCCTGCGCGCGCGTGAGCGTGCTCTCGATCGACGGCAGATCCTCGGAGCTGTATCCGCCACCAGACGGCGCGGTGTGCTGGGTCTGGTAATTGTCGAGGTACTGCTCCCAGTCGATGTCGTCGCGCTTGACATCGCCTTCTGCGCGCGCCTTGAGGTCCGGCTGGGCGACCTCGGGAGCGGGCGCGGCCAGCTCGCTCGCCTCGATGCTCTGGTTCAGGGTCGAGACCAGCTCCGGCGGCGCTTCGTTGAGCTCGGTCTCGGCGCCTTCCTGCGGCTCCTCCAGGAGCGGGTTCTGCTCCATCTCGGAACGGATCAGATCGACCAGCTCGAGCCGCGAGAGCTGCAGGAGCTTGATCGCCTGCTGCAGCTGGGGAGTCATCACCAGCTGCTGCGACAATCTCAGACTCTGCTTCAGCTCCAACGCCATCCCATCACCCCCCGTTACTCTAGCTTGAACCGGTCGCCGAGGTACACGGCGCGCGCCCGCTGCGATGCGGCGATCTCCGACGGCGTGCCGGACTCCAACAGCCTGCCTTCCACCAGGAGCACGG
>VBKQ01000148.1 GCA_005879505.1 Deltaproteobacteria bacterium | reverse complement strand
TCGTTGACTTGCGGGCGAAGTTCGAACCAGGGCGGACCGCAAGGGACGGCAGCCTCCGGCGTCGAAGTGTCGATCGATCCTGCCGCGGTGGCCATCATGGGAGGCGGCACCATCCGCTTCACCGCAGCGGTGGCGGGCACGGCGGACACCGCGGTGATCTGGTCCACCGACGCGGGCACCATCGATCAGGACGGCATCTACACCGCACCAGCCGCACCCGGAACATTCAGCGTCACCGCCAGGAGCCACGCTGATCCGGGCCGCTCCGCGACCGCTTCCGTTTCCGTGAGCACGATCTCGGTGACGTTGTCGCCGCAGACAATCACGCTCGCGCCCGGCGGAATGCAGCAGTTCACCGCGTCGGTGACCGGGTCCACGGACCCGCGCGTGTCGTGGACGGTGACGGAAGGTCCGCAAGGCGGCTCGATCGATGGAGCCGGTACCTACACCGCTCCTTCTGGCACCGGCACCTTCCATCTAGTGGCGGCGAGCATCGCCGATCCCAGCCGAACCGCGACGGCCGTGGTGAGCGTAGTGCGTCCCGCCGGCGTCTGGGTCTCCGTCACCCCCAGGACTGCGGATCTTCCGCCGGGCGGGACGACCTTGCTCGCCGCGACGGTGGCCGGGACCGCGGACACTCGCGTGATCTGGACTTCGGACGGAGGAAGGATTCGACAAGACGGCTTCTACACGGCCCCACAGACAGAGGGTACCTGGTACGTGACCGCGCAGAGCCTCTCCGATCCAACTCGGGTCGCGGTGGCGACCCTGCACGTGGCGCGGCCTTCGCAGACTTCGCCGGTGGAGCCCGAGACCGTGACGGTGGAGACCGGCGGCCTCGTCGCCTTCCGCGCCCATCTCTCCGGCACCACGGATGCCGAGGTGTCCTGGTCCATCCATGAGGGAGACGCAGGCGGGAAGATCGACGCGCTCGGGCAGTACGTCGCGCCCGGCGACCACGAGGGCATCTATCACGTGGTGGCGACCAGCCGCACCGATCCGAGCAAGACCGGCGTCGCAACGGTCACGGTGCAGCGGCTCGACCTCATCGATCACGGCGGAACCGTTGCCGCCGCGACGCGAACCTTCGCCCTCTGGTGGGGCGACGACAAGGCCTTCCCTTCGGACGCGCGCCCGCTCCTCGAGTCGCTGCTACAGGGGCTCGACGGGTCCGCGTGGCTTCGTGTCACGGACGAGTACATGCGCGGGGCCCACGCGACGACTTCCTTTGCGGGAAGCCTGTTCGATTCGAGCGCGCCGCCAGCCGAGGACCCCGCCGAGTCCGAGATCTCCGACCAGGCCTGCCACTCCCTGGATAGGAGTGGGATCGCGCCGGCTGCCGGCGACGTGGTCTTCGTGGTCTCGTCCATCTTTCCGGCGGGGAACGCTCCCTTCTGCGCCTGGCACTACTGGGGACTCTGCCACGGGCAGACCCTGCTGGTCGTCTATCTGCCGAATCCCAAGGGCACGGCGTGCCTGCGCAGCGTGGCCGGCTGCAACGCATTCTCAGCGGAAGCGACCGCTCTCGGCATCTTCGCCGCGCACGAGTTCATCGAGACCATCACCGATCCGTTCATCACGGCCTGGCGAGACCCGCTCGGCCAGGAGATCGGCGACAAGTGCTTTGGCACCGCCGCCTGCTTCCAACTCTCCACCGGCATCCTGCAGTTGCAGCCGCTGTACTCGAACGCCGCCCACGCCTGCGTTCAACCGTGAGCAGATGAGCGAAAGGGGCCCAGGCCGTTCGGGGGGCTTGCGGGCAGCCGCGCCTATCTCAACCTTCCGCCTGGTCGCTTGAAGTTGGGGGGCGGGGATGGGCTCGAGAGGAACCGCGTGGGCGGCGCTTTGCGTCGCGTCGCTTGCGGCATGTGGCCAGGGTGCGTCGACCGGTGAACACCCGCCGGGAATCGACGTCTCGAAGATCTCGCTGACGTACGTCTGCGAGAACCGTTTCAGTGTGCAGAATTCGTCCCCCGCCGCCGTGGCCGTGAGCTGGAAAGTGGAGAACTCCGGCGACCAGGGGACGCTCGATCTGCCTCCACCGCCCAGCAATCAGGCATTCAGCGAGACCTTCTTCTCCACCCGCGCCATCGGCACCGTCGTCCTGTCCGCCGGCACGACCCGCATCGCGTCGGTCGCGAACCAGCAGAACCCGTGTACGTCGCAGAACTTCCCTCTCGTCGAGGTGACCGTGACGCCCGCGGCCGCGAGCGTGGCGCCTGGCGGCACGAGCCATGCCGATCCCTCGCGCTCCGCGACGGTGACGGTGACGGTGCGGCCTGGCGCGGTGCAAGTGGTCGTGCGGCCCGCGGCGGTGACGATGGCCGTGAACCGCACGCGGCGCCTCTCTGCGCAGGTGAGCGGTAATCCGGACACCGCGGTGCTCTGGTCGGTGAGCGAGGGAAGCTCCGGCGGCACGGTGGATCCCACCGGCCTTTACACGGCGCCGGCGACGGTCGGGACGTTCCACGTGGTTGCGACCAGCCATGCCGACCCGACTCGCTCCGCCACCGCGACGGTGACCGTGCAAATGACGCCTCCGCCCCTGCTCGGGCAGTGGGACCCGGTCGAGACCTGGCCAGTCGTTCCCATCCACGCCGTGCTGATGCAGGACGGCAGGGTCCTCAACTGGAGCCGGTTGGGCGAGGCCACTGTCTGGGACCCCGCGTCCAATACGTTCACCACGGTGAAGGCTCCATCCTGGGAGTTCTGCTCCGGGAACGCGATCCTGCCGAACGGCCAGGTGATCGTGCCTGGCGGGCACATCAAGGACGAGTACGGCCTTCCGGACGTCAATGTCTTCGATCCGATCACGTCCACGTGGAGCACCGCCCCGCCGATGGCCGCCGGACGTTGGTATCCGACCGCGATGACCATGGCCGATGGAAGCATCCTGGTCGTTTCCGGCAACACCGCGGACCACCTGCTGAACCAGATCCCGGAGGTGCGGAATCCAGACGGCACCTGGCGCGAGCTCACCGGAGCGGAGTTCCCGGTCCCCTGGTACCCGAAGCTCTTCCCCGCGCAAGGCGGCGGCGTCTTCCTGGCGGGTTCCGACCGCCATACCAAGTTCCTCGATCCGACGGGCGTCGGCCAATGGATCGACGGACCGACCACGAAGTTCGCCAATCGAGACTATGGCACCGCCGTCATGTACGCCCCAGGGAAGGTGATGATCGCAGGCGGCGCCATCCCGCCGACCGACACCGCCGAGGTGATCAACCTGAACGATGCCTCTCCCGCCTGGCGTTTCACGGGATCGATGAAACACCCGCGCCGGCACCTCACGGGGACCGTGCTGCCCGATGGCAAGGTGCTGATCACCGGCGGCACCAGTGGCCCTGGTTTCAACAACGAGACCCAGGCAGTGTTTTCCGCCGAGCTCTGGGATCCGGCCACGGAGAAGTGGACCGAGCTCTCCAGCATGACGATCCTCCGCGTCTACCACTCCATCGCCCTGCTCATGCCCGACGCCCGGGTGCTCGTGGGCGGAGGGGGAGAAGGCGCCAACGGAACGGACGAACCAAACATCGAGATGTTTTCACCGCCATATCTGTTCAATTCCGACGGGTCGCTCGCGGCCCGGCCCGCCATCGCCCAGGCTCCGGACTCGCTCGCGTATGGCGCGTCGTTCCAGCTCTCTTCTCCGGACGCCGCTGGGATTTCGGCCGTGGTGCTGATGCGCAACGGCGCCGTCACGCACACCTTCGACTCGAGCGAGCTCCGCATCCCGCTCCAGTTCAGCTCGTCGGGAGGCAACTCGCTGCAGGTGACCGCACCGGCCGTGCCGGATCTCGCTCCGCCCGGACCGTACATGCTGTTCATCCTCAACGGGCAGGGCGTCCCGTCGGTCGCGCACATGCTTCACCTCGGGTAACTGCCCGGTTCCCGACACGCGACGTGCGCCCAACGGGCAGGCGAGCTTGCGCCTGTTCCGAGCCGTCTCCACCCTCCCGGCTGCGGGAGGCGCGATTGGTCGAGCACGACATTGAAGAGGCGGCGCCGCCTGCGGGAATGCGCCTGGCAGGCATCGCGCGCTGGGCCGTGATCGCCATCCTCTCCTGCGCGGCGGCGGGCGCGTGGCTTTACCCCGCGCATCCAGCGCAGCGAGTTTCGAAGAGCGCCAGCCAGTATCAGTGCCCGATGCACCCCGCCATCCTGCGCGATGGTCCGGGTGGATGCCCGATCTGCCGGATGGAGCTCGTTCCCGTGGCACGCCATCCATCGGCTGCGCCGGAACGGGGAGGAGTGCCCGGGCTGGTCTCGATCGACATCGGACCCGATCGCACGCAGCTCGTCGGGGTTCGCACTGCCGTCGTGACACGCCAGCGGCTCACCGCGCAGCTACGGACGACGGGCTTCGTCTCGGCGGACGAGTCCAGGGTCGCTCTGGTGACGACCCGCTTCTCCGGCTGGGTCGAGGAAGTGCGTGCGCAGGTCGGGGAACGCGTCGAGAAGGGTCAGATCCTCGCCACCGCATCGGGTCCCGAGCTTCTCACGGCGCAGCAGGTATTCCTGGTGGGAAGCGGATGGCTCGCGAAGAAGAACGTGCCGGCAGGCCCCGTCGAGGAGGACAACAACGCCCTGCGGCGCCTCGGAATCGCGCAGCGGGACATCGACGCGGTCCTCAGGCGGAGGCGGCCGCTGCCAGCCATCCCGGTGCGTGCCCCCGTTTCCGGCTACATCGCGAAGCGAAGCGTCCTTCCCGGCCTTTACCTCCAGCCCGGCGCCGAGCTCTTCCAGATCGTCGATCTCGCGACCGTCTGGGTGGTGGGGGACGTGCATGAACAGGACGTGAGCCGGGTGCAGTTGGGCCAGCGTGCGCAGCTGCTCCTCGGCATGCCGGTACGCGAGGCGTTCCGCGGGAGCGTGGACTTCATCTTTCCGGCATTGGATCCAGATACCCGCACCCTGCGCGCTCGCGTGCAGCTCCCCAACCCCGATCTCCGGCTGCGTCCGGGAATGTCCGGCGCGCTGGTCATCGAGGTTCCTGGCGGAGATGCGCTGACGGTTCCCGCCGAGGCCGTGGTCGACACCGGAGAGCAGCAGTACGTCTTCCTCGCGCGCGGCGGCGGCCGTTTCGAGCCGCGCGCCGTTCGCGTTGGCGCGAGTGCCGATCGCCGGGTGCAGGTGCTGGAAGGCCTCGAAGAGGGCGAATCGGTGGTGACCACAGCCAACTTCCTCGTCGACTCCGAAAGCCGGATGCGCGGCGCGTTGGAGGCGTTCGCCCCTCTCCCTGACTCGAGTGGCGCGGCGCACGCGGCGAGCGGGCAGCCGTAGCGATGCCATGATCGGCCGGATCATCGAGCTCTGCGCGAGGAACCGTCTGGCGGTGCTGGCCGGAGTGGCCATCGCCACCGGCGCGGCCCTCTGGTCCATCCGGCACCTCAAGCTGGATGCGATCCCCGATCTCGGGGACCCCCAGGTGATCGTCTTCACCGAGTGGATGGGCCGCAGCCCGGTCCTCGTCGAAGACCAGGTCACCTATCCGATCGTCAGCGCGCTGGTCGGCGCACCCAAGGTCGCCGACGTGCGCGGCTACTCGATGTTCGGGATGTCGTTCGTGCACGTGGTTTTCCAGGAGGGGACGGATCCCTACTGGGCGCGCAGCCGCGTCCTCGAGTACATGAATTCGCTTCGCGCCCGCCTTCCCGAGGGCGTCACGCCGTCCCTGGGGCCGGACGCCTCCAGCGTCGGCTGGGGCTTCCAGTACACGCTGGTGGATACCTCGGGCCGCAACGCGCTCGATGAGCTGCGCACGTTCCAGGACTTCACCCTCCGCTACGCGATCGGGCAGGTGCCGGGAGTCGCGGAAGTGGCGAGCGTCGGAGGTTTCCAGCGCCAGTACCAGGTGACCGTCGACCCGGAACGGCTGCGCGCCTATGGCGTCACCGTGGAAGAGGTGATCTCCAGGATCCGCGACTCCAATGCGGACGTAGGCGGTCGCGTTCTCGAGTTCGCCGGCCGCGAATACTACGTGCAAGGCCGCGGGTACATCCAGGACCTGGGCGCCATCGAGCGCACTGCCCTGCGCACGCGCGGACCACTGGGAGCGCCCATCCTGGTGAAGGACGTCGCCACCGTCCGCTTCGGTCCCGACATCCGGCGCGGCCTGCTCGAGTGGAACGGCGACGGCGAGGCCGTGGGAGGCATCGTGATCGTCCGCCAGGGCGAGAACGTGCTCGATGTGATCGGCCGGGTGAAGCAGAAGATCGGCGAGCTCGCCCGCTCGCTGCCAGCCGGAGTGAAGGTGGAGGTGGCGTATGACCGGACCGGCCTGATCGAACGGTCGATCGCGACGCTCAAGAAGGCCCTCGTCGAGGAGGCCATCGTCGTCGCGCTCGTGGTGATCGTCTTCCTCTTCCACTTCCGTTCGGCGCTCCTGCCCATCATCTCCATCCCCATCGCGGTCGCGCTCTCGTTCATCCCCATGGTGCTGCTCGACATTCCCGCCACCATCATGAGCCTGGGAGGCATCGCCATCGCCATCGGGGCCACCGTCGATGCCGAGATCGTGATGATCGAAGCGTCGCACAGAAAGCTGGCGGGCGCGCCGCCCGGCGCGGATCGAGACCGGCTGCTCGGGGAAGCGGCGCGCGAAGTCACGCCCGCCATCTTCTTCTCGCTGCTCATCATCGCCGCAGGTTTCCTGCCCGTGTTCACGCTCACCGGACAGGCGGGGCGCCTCTTCCGGCCGCTCGCCTGTACGAAGACCTTCGTGATGCTTTCCGCCGCATTGCTCTCGGTCACGTTCGCGCCCGCGCTGCGCGGCGTTTTCCTCCGGGGACGGATCCGTGGCGAGGCGGAGCACCCCGTCTCGCGCGCGCTCACCAGGATCTACAAGCCGTTCGTCTTCCTCGCCTTGCGCCGCCCCAGGTCGACGCTCGCCATCGGCCTCTTGGCGGTCCTCTCCGCGGTGCCGCTCGCGCGCAGCCTGGGGCATGAGTTCATGCCGGCGCTCGACGAAGGCGACGTGCTCTACATGCCGACCACCTTCCCCAACCTGTCGATCGAGGAAGCGAAGCGGCAGGTGCAGATCCAGGACCGGATCCTGCGCGGGTTCCCCGAGGTGGCGAGCGTGTTCGGCAAGGCGGGGCGCGCGGAGTCGGCGACGGACCCCGCGCCGCTCACCATGGTGGAGACCACGGTGCGCCTCAAGCCCGTGGAGGACTGGCGGATGCTTCCGCGCCCGCGCTGGTATTCCTCCTGGGCGCCCGATCTCCTCTCGCGCGCGCTGAGGCCGATCTGGCCCGAGCGCCGCCGCATCACGCCGGCGGAGCTCACCGCGCTGATGAACGATGCGCTGCAGTTCCCCGGCTGGACGAACGCCTTCACCATGCCGATCAAGGCCCGCGTCGACATGCTCTCGACCGGGATCCGGACGCCGGTGGGCGTGAAGGTCATGGGGACCGATCTCGCAGAGATCGAGAAGGTCGGCGTCCGGCTGGAGGCGCTGCTCAAGCCCGTCGGCGGCACCCGCAGCGTTCTGTACGAGCGCAACCAAGGCGGTCTGTACATCGACATCGTTCCGCTTCGCGACGCGCTCGGGCGTTACGGCCTGACCGTGGGCGACGTGGAGCGGACCATCGAGTCCGCCGTCGGCGGTGCCCCGATCGGCACGACCGTCGAGGGGCGCAATCGCTTCTCCATCAACGTGCGCTACCCGCAGGACGCGCGCAGCGATCTGGAACGGCTCCGCGGCGTGCTGGTGCCGATCGCCGCGGTGGACGGCGCGGCGAGCCCACCGAGCGCCGAGACCATGACCCTCTCCCAGAGCGAGCCGGATCATACCCAACACCCGTCCGACGGCTCGCCGCCGCTGCGGCCCGTCGGCGGGAGGCCGGCGGTCCAATGGCAGAGCGTCGATCCGGTCGCGCTTCAGGGCCTGACGGGCGAGGGAGTCACGACCGCCGCCAAGCGCGGCTTCGTTTCCCTCGGACAGGTCGCGGACGTGCGCATCGTGGGCGGTCCCCCGATGGTGCGCGACGAGGGCGGGCTCCTGGTCGGATACGTGTTCATCGACATCGATCCGTCACAGCGCGATCTCGGCGGCTACGTGGGCGAGGCAAAGCAGGTGGTCCAGGCGGCGCTGGCCGATGGCCGGCTCAAGATGCCGCAGGGCTACTTCCTCAAGTGGACCGGCCAGTACGAAGAGCTGGAGAGGATGGCCGCCCGGATGCGGATCATCGTTCCGGCGGCGCTTCTCCTCATCGTCGTGCTGCTGTTCCTGCATTTCCGGAACCTGATCGAGGTCCTCATCGTCCTGCTTTCCGTCCCCTTCGCGCTCGCGGGTAGCGTCTGGCTCCTCTGGCTGCTCGACTACCGGTTCTCGACCGCCGTCTGGGTAGGCGTGATCGCGCTCGTCGGGCTCGCCGCCCAGACCGGCATCGTGATGATCGTCTACATCGACAATGCCTACCAGCGCCGCAAGAGCGCCGGCCGCATCCGCGATCTCTCCGACATCATCCGCGCGCACATGGAAGGCACCGTCCAGCGCGTCCGGCCGAAGCTGATGACGGTCACGGCGATGCTCGGAGGGCTCCTTCCGCTGCTCTGGGCGACGGGTTCCGGCGCGGAAGTGATGAAGCGGATGGCGGCGCCGATGGTCGGCGGCTTGATCACCAGCGCGCTCTTGACGCTGGAGATCATCCCGGTGGTCTACACGTACTGGCGGCAGGAGCAGCTGCTTTGGGAGCGGGTCGCCGGGCTCGATGCGGCGCTCTTGCGCGCGCTCCGGCGCTCCGCTTGGGTGCAAGGCACGGGATGGGCCCTGCTGCTCGCGACGGGAGCATCGGCGTTCTACGTCGATGTGGACGCGCCGATCCAGCTGGGGGCGCTCGCCATCTCCGCCGGGCTCGTCGTGATCGGTGCGGCAGGTTATCTCCGCGAACGGCCGGCCGCGCGAAGGCTGGTCTGGCCCGCAGCGGAACCAGTCGTGCATGCGGAGATCCCCGCCGTGCTCTCCTCCTGATCAGCGCGGCCGCCGTGCGAAGATCCCCGCGGACCGCACGAAGAAGACGCGCTCGCCCTGCTCGTTGAAGAGCTCGCCCAGCGTGCCGACGGCGCCGCGGCCTGCGTGCTTCGATGATGGCCTCACGGAAGTGATGGTGACCCTTCCGCGGAGGAGATCGCCCCCGCGCACGGGCTTGAGCCAGCGCATCTCGTCGACGCCGGGCGATCCGAGGGTCGCGGACTGCTGCAGCAGA